>PMJE01000427.1:0-5151 GCA_003157315.1 Myxococcales bacterium
GCGCGGGCTCTTGCCCTCGATCTCCGCCACCTGCGCTCCCACCGTCCTCGGCGCCGCACCTGCCTCAGCGGAAAGCCGCCTGCGCTCCAGCGCACGCGCCACGGTCTGGCGCAGTTCTTCGACGTTGAAGGGTTTGGAGACATAGTCGTAGGCGCCGTGGCCGATGGCTTCCATGGCACCGGTGACGTCGCCGAATGCGGTGATGAGAATGACCGGCGTGCCTGGTGCCTTTTCGGAAAAGGCGCGCAGCACATCCATGCCGCCCACTCGTTCCATGCGGATGTCGGAAACCACCAAGTCATAGCGCCCGGATGCGGCCCGCTCGACCGCGGGCGCGCCGTCGTCCACCGCGTCGACCGCAAAGCCCTCGGCACTCAAGATCTCGCGCAAGAGATCGCGCGCGACGGCGTCGTCCTCGACCACCAGAATTCTGGTCATGCTGCTCCTTGGGCGGCGACCCGCGGGGATGCGGGTTCGGCCTGGGTGGCTCCGCCACGGGGCAGAGACAGGGTGAAGGCTGAGCCATGGCCGGGCGTGCTTTCCACCGCGATGGTGCCACCCAGGGCCTTGGCCAATTCACGGCAAATGGCCAGGCCCAATCCGGTGCCCTTGCCCCGCCCCTTGGTGGTGTAGAAGGGTTCGAAGATGCGCCGCAGATCCTCGGGCGCAATGCCAGTTCCCGTGTCGCGCACCGTGATGAGCACCTGGCCACCCAGCGACTGCGCCGCCAGGGTGACCAGGCCTGCATGCTCCACGGCGTCGAGCGCGTTGCTCAGCAGGTTGATCACGATCTGGCGCAACAGGCCCGGGTCGGTGACGAAGTCAGGCGGATCGTCGGGCAGATCCAGGGTCAGCGTCTTGTCGCTCCCCAGTTCGCCCCCGCGTGTGACCTCGACCGCCTCACTCAGGACCTGGCGCAAGGAAACCGGCCTGAGTTCAGCTTCCAGGGATCGCGTGGAGTCGAGGTAGTCGCGCACGATGCGGCCAATGCGGGCGATCTCGCGCGTGGAAACGTCCAGGCGCTCGCGCAAGCTAGCGGGCAGATCACGCTGCGACAATGCGAGTTGCAGATGGCCCGACACCGACGAGAGAGGCGTGCCGATCTCGTGGGCAAGCTGCGCGGCCAACTGGCCGAGCGCAGCCAAGCGCACCTTCGAGGCGTTCTCCCGGCGCAACTCGTTGAGCAGACGGTTGAGTTGCTCGAGCGCCATGTTCTTGCGGGACAGATCCTGTGTAGCTGTCTCAATCTCACGCGCGAGCCGCTGGTTGAAGGCGTGGATTTCGCGGTTCGCAGTGGAAAGCTGCTCCAGCATCTGGTTGAAGCCGTGGGACAAGCGGCCTACCTCGTCGCTCGTGTCGGTCGGCACCCGCCGATCCATGTCGCCGGCTTCCACGTCGCGCATGGCGCGCGCCAAGATGTCGAGGCGCCGCAAGACCACGCGGTCGATAATGAAACCAGTCAAGAGCATGAGCACCATGAGCTGGCCAAGGCCAAGCAGCAGTGACCAGCGTTCGGTCACCTTGATGATCGACTGCACCGGGCCCAGGCTCCAATTCATGCTCAGCACGGCGGTCCAAGGTCCCTTGAGGTCGACGGTGCGAGTGACCACATGGAGGTCGTCGCCCTCGGTCGCTTTGCGCGTGTAAGGGCCGATGATGGGTTCGCGTGGGATGGCGCCGAGACGAGTGATTTCGGTGGCCTCTCCGCGCTGGGCGAAAATGCGCGTCGCACCTTCTCGCTCGATCACTAGTTGCAAGCGCTGAATGCGCGGATGCCGGTTGATGTAGTTCGAGAGCGCGATAGCTAGATCGCGGTCCTCGGCGTCGGCGTCGAAACGCTCCAGGGTCTGCCTGATATCGTCTGCAATCTCGTCCGCCGAGGCCAGCGCTTGCCGGATCAGCTCGCTGCGCATGGCGTAGATGCGCAGCCAGAAGGTCGCGCCTGCAGTCACGAGAACACTGACCGCAACCAGCAACCAGACTTTGGTCCGGATGGTCACGCGCAAATCATAGCTGCAATTCCGCGGCCGTGACCACCAACCAGCACGAGAATAGCAGCCGGCAACAAAAAACCCCCGGGGATCATCCCGGGGGTCTTTGCGAAGAAGTGGGGCGGCCAGATGAATCCGGCCGTCCTACATTCTTCCCAGGGGTCGAAGTTGGTTACTTGGCCTCTTCCTTGGTCTCGTCGCCCTTCTTGTCCTTCTTGCCCTTCTTGCCCTTCTTGCCCTTGGCTGGCTTGGCGGTGTCACCAGCAGCGGCCGGCTCGTCGGCGGCAGAGGCGAAGGTCGTGGTGGCAGTCGGGATAACGAACGCGAGGGCGAGGAGGATTACGCGGGTCAGCTTCATTGTGGTCTCCTTATCGGATTCTGTTTTCTGGCCATGCGGCCGGGAACGGCTACTCAGCCTTGCAGCCTGTGTGCCACGCCGTGCGTATCGTCCGAGTGTAGTGATTTTGGGTAGTTAGACGCTCGCAAGGGTCGTGCGGACGAACCCGAGTGAGGCGGTTTTGTCGATGCGATACCATCCGTGTGGCGATGTGCCGCATCTGGGGCACCCCACGCGAGAGACGACGCAATCTGCTACTTCTGGTCGGTCTGGGTGAGGATGGCGATGTTCTTCGCGCCCGCTTTCTTGGCGATGGCCATGAGGTCAACCGCCTCGCCCAGAAAGACGTTCTTGTCACCGCGCAGAAGCAGGGTTTCGGAGCCTACGTCATTGAGAGCCTTGCGGATCTCCTGTTCCAGGTTGGCCACCTCGACCTTCTTGGAGAACAAAAAGATCTCATTGCTCTTGGTCACGGTCAGGATGGGATCGGTGCGCTTCTTGGTCACCGCACCGGCAGCGTTCGCCTTGGGCAGCGCCACCTTTACACCCGTGCGCGAGGAGATCTCGGACTCGACAATGGCGGTGGAGGTGACCATGAAAATGATGAGCAGGACCAAGAACACGTCGGTCAGCGGCGTGATGTTGATCTCCGCCACCACGGTTTCGCTGACGTCGGGCTCGCTCTCACCCGCGCTGGCGTCCTCTATTTGTACGCTCATCCCCATCGGCGGGATCTACGAAGGTGGGGCGTTTTTCTCAGTGGGCGGCGCAGCCGCTCCGGCCACCGCAGGGGGAATCTCTCGGGTTTTCGCGTATTCACCCAGCACCAGCAGAAACTCCTCGCAAAAGACTTTGTACTCGACCGCGATGGCGCCCACCCGCGCGACAAAGTAGTTGTAGGCGATGATGGCGTAGATAGCGACAAGCAGTCCGGCCGCCGTCGCCACCAGCGCGGCTGCGATTCCTTGTGACACGACCTTGAAGCCGCCCGTGCCCGCCGTCGACATCGATTGGAATGCCTTGAGAATGCCCACCACGGTGCCGAACAGTCCGACGAAGGGCGCGGAGGACCCCACGGTTCCGAGCGCCCACAGGTAGCGCTTGAACGATCCAATGGCGACCGTCCGTTGCGACATGACAGCCTCGGTGGTCTTGTGTGGGGTCTTGGCGAATACGCGCAGGCCGCGGCCAAACACCTCGGCCAAGGGGTCGTTCGAGGTCTCGCAGAAGGCGTGGGCCTTGGGCAAGTCCCCGCTCTCGATGGCGCCGATCACCCGGTTCTTGAATACCTCTGACTTGGGCAGCACGTTCCACAACGCGTAGACGCGCTCGCAAATGATGGTCACACCCGCGACCGACCACAGCAGGAGGAGCACCAGGATCATCCACTCGTCGTGGATCAGGTTGAGTATGGTTTCCCAGGTCATAGACGCGGCTTCAAGCGTGCTCGGCGAAAGTCGCTTTGTCCAGCTCGTGGATCTTACTCTACAATGGCCGCATGCAGGCTTCCCAGGCAGGCGGTGAGTTTCACCTCGCGCGCAAGCTCGCGCTGGCCGAGCTGTTGCTGGGCGCGATCGAGTGCACGGTGTGCGTCCCGCCTCTGGTGCTGTGCGCGCGCATTCTGCCTGACCGGTGGCTGTGGGCCAAAGTCCTGGTTCCGGTCTTGCTGGCCGCCTGGACCGCATCGCTGTTTCGCCTGGTGGATCTCCTCCGACCGGTAGCCCAACAACTGGTCGCGCTTGCGCGAGGGGAAAAAGCCAAGGCGCTCGACACAGCGCTGACCCGCCGGGCGCTAGCGCGTGCGCCGCGCGAGAGCGCGCTTGCGCACTTTGCGCTGTGGACCGGCCTGGCGCTGGTTTTGGCGGCTGCATTTTTCCGCTCGGGCGGGCGTGACCCTGGCCAGGCTGCCGCACTGGCCACGCTCGGTGTCCTCTCTGCGGCTGGGGTGGCGGCGGTGCGCCTTGTGGCGCTCGACCGCATCTTGGGTGCGGTTCGGCCGATTCTCGCACCTCAGCTTCAGGCCATTCAGGCTTTCGCGGGTCACTACCGGGGTTGGTTCGCCTGCGCTGCCCTGGCTACCTTAGGGCTGTCGAATGCCTTGCTAGCGCTCATGGCTTATGGGCTGCTCGGGCTGCCGGGGCTGGTACGGGCAGCTTTCCCGCTGTGGGCCATCCTAACTGCGGCGACCCTCATCTGGTGGCGTTCCTTGCTTCGCCAGGCTGCGCCGCTTGAGCAATATTTCGACGTGACGGTGCGCGCGCGTGGCAGCAAGGGGCCGGCGCGTGACGAGCCCAAGGCGATCGCGGCCTTCCGGGCTGCGCAGGCGCTGCCCTACCAACTTTCCGCTTGGCAGGCCCTGGCCGTCTGGGTGGCTGGGGCTGCCGCGCTGACCGCGACTTGGCCTTGGCCGGGCCTGCATGGCCACGCTGTCGGTCGGATGCTTGTCGCGCTGGCGCTGGTCGCTGGGGTCGTCGCGATCTATCAGAGACTCGCCCTGCAGGAGATCCTCCGGCCGCTGGTTCGCCATCTGGGCTCGCGCCATGCTCTTCCGCCGGCCCAGATCGCCTCGCCGGTCGGCCTGCGCGTGAAGTTGGCTGGGTCTTTCGTCGGGGTATGGGGACTCGGCGTCGGGTTCCTCTGGCTCTTCGAGCGAGCCGCGCCAGGTGGAAGTGCGCGCTTTGCCTTCGGCGTTGGCATCGTCCTGGCTGCTGGTTTGGTGTTGCTTGCCGTGCGCGACGTGGTGGCCCCGTTGCGTGCGCTGGAGGAGCGATCAGGCGAAATGTCCAAGGGACAATTGGCCCGTCCGGTCCCACCCTGGGGCGA
>PMJE01000427.1:5156-8323 GCA_003157315.1 Myxococcales bacterium
GACGCGCTCGAAAAGTTGCGACGGGCGCAGGACAACCTGATTCGGAGCGAGAAGCTGGCCTCCATGGGCCGGCTGGTCGCGGGGATCGCGCACGAGATCAACAACCCGGTCAACGCCGTGATCAACTCACTCGGACCGCTTGATGATGCCGTCAAGCAAATTGCGGCCGCGCAGGCTGGCGGTCTAGTCGCGAAACTTGCTGCCGAGGCAGCGGAGATTCTCGCCGTGGTCCAGCGCGGGGCTGCGCGCACCAAGACTATCGTGCAGGCGTTGCACGGCTACGCGCGGGGTGACGAGTCGGTGGAGCGGGAAGTTTTCCTCGCTCGCAGCGTGGAGGACACTCTCGGATTGCTGCAGCACCGGCTACGACATGTGCAAATCGTCAAGGACGTGGATCCCGAGGCGCGCATTCGCGGCTTCCCAGGACAGATAGACCAGGTGCTGATGAATCTGCTGACCAATGCTGCGCAGGCCATCGGCGATCGAGGGGGAACCATTCGCGTAAGCGGGCAATCCCGCGACGCCCAGGTCTTGCTCACGGTGAGTGACGACGGACCAGGAATTCCCGCCGATGTTCTGCCGCGGATCTTCGACCCGTTCTTCACGACCAAGGATGTGGGCGAGGGTTCAGGGTTGGGGTTGTCGATTGTTCACGGCATTGTCGAGCGCCACGGCGGCCAAATCGATGTGGACAGCAAACCGGGGCAGGGGACGACCTTCACGATCTCGTTTCCTCGTCGGTAGTGCAGCAACGCTCGACAATTGTTGGGTTGGTTGTGGGTGCTAGCTCACGGTTTATCGGAATGAACCGCAGGTCTTGATGCGGCCTGGCCGTCGGAGGACGGGGTGGGGCGAAAACTTGACGGCCGAGTTCGTCGGGATACGGTTGGTGTAGGTCTAGGTAGCATTGGAAGCATTACGTCGAAACGGGGCAAAAAATGGCGACAGCGAAGAATAAAGGCGAAGCGCCAGGACGAGGCCGCGAGATCATTGGGATCGGACTTCTTGGGCTGAGTGCGTTTTGTATGGTGTCACTGGTGTCCATGCAGGCCGGACGCAGTCATCTGATGGGTCCAGGGGGTGCTGCTGCTGCGACTGGCCTCTACTCTTTGGCCGGCCTGTGCGCCTATCTCCTCGTGGCTGGGGCGCTCTTGATCGCGGTTCGTATGTGCCGCGCTCGCCAGCTCATTGAGGATGTCGTGGGTGTGCTGGGGTTTCTGGCATTGCTTTGTTCAGCGGCGGTTCTCTTGCACCTTCCCTTTGCCGGCGATCCGGTCAGCTTGCGCGGCCCGGGCGGCTTGCTCGGGCAGTGGCTGGCGGAGGGCGCTGCCGGTTTTGTCGGTGGTGTGGGCGCGGCCTTGGCTGCTGCGACTTTGCTCGCGATTTCGCTCATCTTGCTCACCCAGGTGCGCGTCGCCGAGGTCTTCGCGGCGCTGGGTTGGTCGGCGCGGGCCGCTGGTCGCGCGATTCGGGTTGTCGCCCGCGCAGTGGCCTGGGCTGCCGTGGCGGGTGCGCGCGCTCTCGGACGCATGGTATTGGCCATGTTCCCGGAAAAAGAGGAGGCCCCCGAGGCACAGGACTACCCGGCGGTCGAGGAACAGGCTGCCTGGGATGAAATGCTGGCCGAGGATGAACTTCAACCCACGGCGTTGTTGGCACCGGTCGAGAGCCTGCGCGAAGGCGACAGCGACATGAACGGGGCGGAAGGTTCTAGAATGACGGTTGCATCTGCTGAGCCGGGCGAAGTCGCCGACGCAATGGCAGACGAGGCGCCCGTCGTGCACGAGAATGAGGAGCGTCGGGCAATGGCGGCCCTGGTTGCTGAGGTTGCCGCAGTCGAGTGCGCCGCCCCGGTCGAGCCCATGCAGCCGCTGGTCGAAGCGAAGCCCGAGCCGAGCATCGTCCCGGCGGTGACCGCGGTGTTGGATGAAGGCGTGACCGAGAAGAACGTGGAGTCTTGCGACGAGCAGATAGAGGCGGGGCCGGTCATTGTGCAATCCGTGACTCGCACGCACAAGGGCGAGGAGGCGGCCGAGCAAGCAGCCTCGGACGAGGGGGATGGACTCGGCTACGTGCGCCTGTCCGACGGCGCTTTTCAGCTTCCCTCCACCGACCTGCTCGAGTACGTCCCACCGGAGGGCGGCGCGATCGACGAAAAGACTTTGAAAGCCATGGCCGCGCGCCTGGAGCAGGCAATGGTCAACTATGGCGTTCGTGGCAACGTCACCGCGATTCAGATGGGGCCGGTCATCACTACCTTCGAATTCGCTCCGGTTCCCGGCACGCGAACCGGCAAGATCGTGCAACTGGAAAACGATCTCGCCATGGCGCTGGAGGCGCAGTCGGTGCGCATCGTGGCCCCCATCCCGGGCNNCCCGGGCAAGGCCGTGGTGGGAGTGGAGATTCCGAACAAGAAGCGCGAGATGGTCTATCTCAAGGAGATCCTCGAGGACGATTCATTCCGCAAGGCCACTTCCAAGCTGCAGATCTGCATGGGCAAAGACACCAAGGGGGCACCGGTCAGCGTGAACTTGGCCAAGATGCCCCACTTGCTGGTCGCCGGCACCACCGGCTCGGGCAAGTCGGTTGCGGTAAACGGAATGATCACCAGCATCCTCTTCTCATCCACGCCGGAAGAGGTGCGCTTCATCATGGTGGACCCCAAACAGCTCGAGCTGTCGATCTACGAAGGCATCCCTCACCTGCTTCTGCCGGTGGTCGTGGATTCGAAGAAGGCGTCGCTGGCGCTGCGTTGGGCGGTCGACGAGATGGAGCGTCGCTACGAGCTGCTTTCCAAGAGCGGCGTGCGCGACATCTCCAGCTACAACGCCAAGATCGAGGCGGCGCGGGCCGCAGCCGAGAGCGCAGTGGCTGCTCCGCTGGCCGAGTCGCCTTCCAAGCGCGGCAAGCGACTCAAACTGTTCATCGCCGGGGAAGACGGGGTGGAACGCGAGGTCGAGGTGGATGGGGACAGCGAGCCCGCGCCCATGGTNNGAACATGGCGAAGCCCCGGCGCGCAAGCTGCCCTACATCGTCATCGTGATCGACGAGTTTGCCGATCTCATGATGGCAGCGCCCAAGGATGTAGAAACCGCGGTGGCGCGGCTAGCGCAGAAGGCGCGAGCGGCGGGTTTGCACCTCATCCTGGCGACCCAGCGGCCCTCGGT
>PMJE01000427.1:8369-8589 GCA_003157315.1 Myxococcales bacterium
CCTTACCGAGCGTGACGAGGACGGAGAGGATGGGGGAGCGCCGCGCGAGGAGTTCGCGGACGCGCTCTACGACCAGGCAGTGGCCATCGTGTGCGACACTCGCCAGGCCAGCGTGTCCTTCATCCAGCGTCGTCTGCAGATCGGCTACAACCGCGCCGCGCGTATGGTTGAGCAGATGGAGCGGGACGGACTGGTAGGGCCGGCCAACGGCATCAGGCCG
>PMJE01000209.1:0-2697 GCA_003157315.1 Myxococcales bacterium
GCGATTGATATGGGTACCCTGGGAGGGTTCCCAATCCCTCCCGCGATGGTGCGCCGCCGGCGGTGCCGGCGGGCTCCCCACGCGATTGATATGGGAACCCTGGGAGGGTTCCCAAACCCTCCCGCGATGGTGCGCCGCCGGCGAAGCCGGCGGGCTCCCCACGCGATTGCAAGGCCGTGGTTGCGGTTGGCTTTCCCAGCCGGAATCAAGGCCTTTCCATGTCTGCCTTGACAGCCCATCGCGTCGGACATCAAGAAAGTCTGAGCCGTGCGAATGGGGCAAGGGCACCGCATTCGAACACGTCGAATTCATCGGCCCCCTTTCAGGGAGGAACGCATGCAACCAGAGTGCAGGACGCAACGTAGAGTAGGTCTAATCCTCGCGTCATTCCTGTACGCCGCCAGCTTGGGAATGCTGTTCCCTGCGTGCGATTCCTCGGGCAGTGGAACCACCACGACCGGAACAGGCGGCGCCACGTCAGGTGGAGCGGCCGGCACCGGTGGTGTCACCAGCTCCGGTGGCGTCACCAACTCCGGCGGTGTCACTAGCTCAGGCGGGATCAGCAGGACCGGCGGCGCGGTCACCTCCGGCGGCATGACGAGCACAGGTGGCGTCACGAATACGGGTGGAGCAACAAAGCCGCCACCCGGGGGAGGCACCGGCCATTATCAGATGGAAAACCTGGATCGCGGCGTGGTGGCGGTGAAGGTTTCAGGCGGCGTCTATGTTGGTTGGCGCATGTTCGGCTATGAGTACGACACCACGGCCAGCAACGTCACATACAACCTCTACCGGGACGGCACCAAAGTCGCGAACGTGACCGATAGCACCAACTACCAGGACGCATCCGGTACCAGCAGTTCGAAGTACACGGTGAGCGCCGTGATCAACGGGGTCGAGGGGCCGCAGTCTCCGGCGGCCACGGTCTGGGCGCAGCAGTACCTGAGTATTCCGACTACGCCGCCCACCGGAACGGCTGCGTACAGCGCGAACGATGCCAGCCCGGGCGATCTGGACGGCGACGGCAAGTTGGACATCGTGCTCAAGTGGGATCCGGGGAATTCGAAAGACTCCGGGTCGAGTGGCACTACCGACCCTTGCATAATCGATGGCTACACGATGGCCGGAACGAAGCTCTGGCGCATCAATGTCGGTTCGAACATCCGCGCCGGGGCCCACGACACACAATTCTCGGTGTACGACTTCGACGGTGACGGCAAGGCCGAGGTGGCGTTCAAGACCGCGCCAGGCACCAAGGATGGCAAGGGCAACTTCCTGACCAAAGGGCCAGCAGCGGGCGCTGACAACAGCAAGGACTACCGAAGTACTGGAGGTATGGTCCTGGATGGACCGGAGTGGCTAACCGTGTTCAGCGGTGTGGACGGCTCGGAACTGGATACCGTGGCCTATCCGGTGCCGTACGGGACGGTTGCCAATGCTGTTGCTACTTGGGGCGACGCCAACGGAAACCGCTCGCACCGCTACAACGGCGGTTTTGCGTGGGTTAAGGATGTCGGCGCTGGCGGCGGTGCCGGCGTTGCCAACGGCCTTCCAAGCATCATCCAGCAGCGCGGGTACTACACGCGTCTGACGGTCTCGGCGATGAACTTCCGGGGTGGGGTGTTGGCAACGAACTGGATCTACGATAGCGGGACNNATAATCCCCGGATCATCAACCATCAACGGCGATGGAACCTTCAGGTGCGCGACGGGAATCGGCCATGGCGACGCCCTGCACGTGAGCGAGTTGGTGGTTGGCAAAGGAATCTCGGTGTACCTGCCTCACGAGATGGCCGGGGGTCAAGACTGCCATGACGCTTCCACCTGCAGCCTCTACTTCAATATGACGGGCGGTGGGGACAACGGGCGTGGCGTAGCCGAGTATGTCGCGGCGACCGACCTCACTGCCGCAACCTGTTCGAGTTCTCGGGGCAAAGTCAACTGCGGCACCGGTGCCGCCGTCAGCTCGGATGCGGGGAGCAACTTCCTTATCTACTGGAACGCCGGCGAATTGCGTTCAACTCTGAACGGCGTATCGCTTCCCGGAGGGGTGAGCACAGCCGGGACCTCGTCGAACAACGGCACCAAGTCCGACCCGACCCTGACCGCAGATCTGCTCGGCGATTGGCGCGAGGAGCTGGTGGCTCGCGAAACCGCCAACACGGCGCTGCGTATCTACACAACGACAATTGTGACCAAGCGCCGCATCTACNNATCCGACCTACCGGGCGCAGGCAAGTTTTGAGCAGTCAAGCTACAACCAGCCGCCCCACGTGGGATTCCACGTCGGCACCGGTATGGCCGATCCACCCAAGCCTGACATTTTTGTGAAGTAAACTCGTCACGAGTCGCTCTAACAGCTCATGATCGGGGCCGGACATGTCAACCGAAACCACGGCCTTCCCATTTCTGCCGCGCCAAGCTGAGAGTTTTTGGAACAAAAAGAAGATGAGCCGTGGGAGCATTTGACGTCACTGCGTCTTCAAGGCTCTGAACTCATGGGACCACTCCTAGGGAGGAACGTATGCAACCGAAAGATGCGATGCGATACCGAATAAGTCTGATTCTGGCGCCAGCCTTGTACGCGTTCAGCGCGGGGATGCTGCTCCCTGCGTGCGACAACGGTACGGGAGGCACCACGACCGCAACCGGCGGCTCCACAACCAGTGAAACCGGCGGCGCCGTCAACTCTGGCGG
>PMJE01000209.1:2720-2988 GCA_003157315.1 Myxococcales bacterium
CGGCGGTGTCGTCGTCAACTCCGGCGGGGTCGTCCCCAACTCCGGCGGCGCCGGCCCCGGCCCTTCGGGCGGCGTGGTCAGGACCGGCGGTGCCGGTACCGGCAGGCCCGGCGGCGCGACCACCGCAGGCGGCGTCACGAGCGCAGGTGGTGTCACGACGGGTGCAGGTGGCGTCACGACGGGCGCGGGTGGAGCGACCAAGCCGGCAGCGGGAGGAGGCACCGGCCACTACCAGATGGAAAACCTGGATCGCGGCGTGGTCGCCGTG
>PMJE01000460.1 GCA_003157315.1 Myxococcales bacterium
CTCTTGCGGGTCGTTCCTGCGCAGGGGCCCGCGAGCCCGATCCATCGCGCGCGCCGCGTCCCGCAAACGCCCGCGCGCGTCGGCTTGCTTGGCCACACCCGTGGCGTGGAGCACGCTGCCCGACGGGGAGAGCACCGCCTCGTCCTCGGCCGCCTCCCGTTCAATACGTCGCCGAAGGCGGAGTGCCGTGGCTATATGCGCGGTTATCCGACCCCAGCGGGCCGTCTCGCGTGCCGGAACCTTTTCTGTTTCCTGCAGCCCGGAAACCAGGACAATGCCACCATCGGGATCGCTTGCGTGAATGGCTAGAAGATCGGCGACACCAAGGGGACGCAAGAAGCTGTCGCTCAGCTCGCGCACGCTCAACGGCAACTTTGCCACTTGCTGGCTAAGGAGATTATGGGGTCTGCGAGCCCCAAGCGTAGCGGCAAAGTAGTCACCCGGCAGCCTCTCGTACATTTCCCGAACCGTACGTTCCCAGACCGGGCTGCCACTGGCAAACGCAGCGGGGTCGGCATGTCCATCGCGCCAGCGGTAGGTGAATCCATAGACGCCGATGCCCTGGTCAATCGCCGGGACGACCGCTTCCACCAGCCCGTCAATCCACTCGCTCTCGCTGCCCTGCAAGGCATAGGAACACTCGACGATTGCGATGGGGTCGAAACCACGCGGTCCTGCCATGTCGAGCCTTCCGGAAGCTCGCCCCTGCGCGGGGCCAGCTTCGCCGACCGCTCTACCAGAGCCGCAAAATCCAGTCAAAGGCCGGGTTCTGGGCCGGACGCACCCTGGCCGAAGACAGGGTGGCTTTCCGACAGCTCCTCATTCGCGCGGATCGTGTCGGTCATGACGAGCGAGGGGGTGGCAGGTCCTAGGGTTGAAAATTCGTAGGTAGCCTACGAATTTTCAATGGCGCGAAGAGGCGTAGAAGTCCGACCAGCGGCGCGCCCCTGTGCTAGGCATCTCATTGTGACTCTCTCGCATCCCGCCCGNNGGGCTGGTCAACGCCCACACGCACATCGAACTGTCAGTGCTTGCCGGCCGCGTGCGCGGCGGGGAAGGTCTTCCGTCGTGGGCGATGCAAGTGGGGCGTGAGGCGGCCGCCTTCTCTGCCGAGCAACGCCGCGACTCCGCCCAACGCGCGGCCCTGGCTGTCGTTGCAGCGGGAACCGCGGCAGTGGGCGATGTCGGCAACACCCTGCTCGCCGTGCCGGCGTTGGCCGGCGCAGGCCTCGGCGGGGTTTTCTTCCACGAGCTGCTTGGCTCGCGAGAGGCCGCTACTGGCGACGCCCTGGCTGATGCCGAGCGAGAATACCGGGAATTTGTCCAGGCCAGCTCCTGGCCTGCAAATCTCGCCCGCGTGCCAGCACCGCACGCGCTCTACTCGGCCGGACCCGATCTCTTGCGTCGGATCTTCGCGGCCGCCGCTGACACCGGCCATCCCACTTCGATCCACGTCGCCGAAGGCGAGGACGAGATCCAGCTTCTGCGCGAAGGCACCGGACGCTGGGCCGAGATCCTGGCCGGGCTGCAAGTCCCGGCCGGCTCGCGCACGCCCGGAATGAATCCCCTCGCCTATCTCGAATCGCTCGGCGCCTTTGCCGGCGCGCGACCGCCGCTGCTGGTTCACATGGTCTGCGCCAGTGCACAAGACATCGCGCTCGCGCACAAGCACCGCGCCCCGGTCGTGCTCTGCCCGCGCTCGAACCTGCACATCGGCGGCCGCTTGCCAGACGTGCGCGCTTTCTTGGCCGCGGGCCTGGCGCTGGCCCTTGGAACCGACAGCCTGGGCTCATCGCCCGACCTCTCGCTGTGGGGGGAAATGGCTACGCTCGCGGCGCACTTTTCGGATATCGCACCTGAGATCTGGCTTCGCTCTGCCACTGCTGGCGGCGCCACGGCGCTTGGCCTTGCTGCCTTGGGCGCGCTTGCGCCGGGCAAGCGGCCGGGCATCATTGATGTCACGCCCGTCGACCCGCAGGCGCCCTGTGCCGCTTTGGTCGCGGCAACATGCCCCAAGGTTAGCTGGGTGGTCCGGCCATGACACTGTACCGTCGCCCCTTGCTCGCCATCATCACCTTCGGGCGCATGGTGAAGTTCAGCCACACGGTCTTCGCCCTGCCCTTTGCTTTGGCTGCCGCAACCCTGGCGGCGCATGGGCACGGAATTACCGTGGCTCAGATTGCAGCCATTGTCCTGGCCATGGTCGGCGCGCGTACTACGGCCATGGGCTTCAACCGCATCGTCGACCGCCGCATCGACGCCGCCAACCCACGCACCGCCGGCCGTGAGTTGCCCACCGGCAAGGTTTCGCTGCTCGCTGCCGCGAGTTTGACCGTGGCCAGCGCCGCGCTTTTCCTGGCGGCCGCGGCCTGGCTGGGCCCCTTGTGCCTGCGGCTCGCGCCCATCGTGCTGGTGCTCGTGCTCGGCTATTCGTTCGCCAAGCGTTTCACCTGGCTGTGCCACCTGTTTCTCGGGCTGGCGATTGGCAGCGCGCCCGCGGCCGCGTGGATTGCCGTGCGCGGACAGTTGGATGCCCCGGCGCTGTGGCTGAGCGTGGCAGTGGCCACCTGGATCGCCGGCTTCGATGTGCTGTATGCGCTCGACGACCGAGACTTCGACCAGAAGGCTGGCATTCATTCCATACCGGTTCGCTTTGGCGTGCCCGCGGCTCTGCTGATTTCCGCAGTCCTGCACGCGGGCAGTATCGCGGCCTTGCTGGCAGCGGGACACGCCGCGGGGCTGGGCTGGATCTATCTGCTTGGCATGGCGGTAGTCATCGCAATGCTGGTGTGGGAGCACGCCATCCTGCGGCCGTCGGACCTGTCGCGGCTGAACGTCGCTTTCTTCAACCTCAACGGCTACGTCTCAGTCATCTACTTCGCGGCTACTCTCACTGACGTTCTCAGCAAGGGGTGAGTCCACCGACGCTGCGCGGGCGAGTGCAGCGTGGCGACCGGCAGCTTCCTGGTCAATTTCAGGAATCAACTCGTCACCGCCAACTTCCCTAGAGTGACCTTCGTCCTCACCGGCGCACCGTTACTGACTCCCGCGTATCTCGCTACGCTCGACATCCTGGTTATCACGAGCGCCTCCTCAACCAACTTCGCCATCACGCCGCTGTCACAGGCCGAGCAGGAAGCGGTGACCGCATTTATTCAGGGCGGCGGCCGCTTCCTGATCAGCTCAGACAACTCCACATTTGCGGGCGCGAACACAGAGCTTGTCAATAACTCTATCCTCGGCCCCGTCGGTATGACCGCCGGCGGAATGACATTGTCAGGACCGATGCAGTCGACCGTCGCCGGTAGCCCACTGGTTTCGGGTCGATCCGGGAGCTGGTCCACCGTCGACACCGATGTTCCTGGCACCTGGATGAGCACCGGCAAGGCGACGGTGGTGGCCAGCCTCAACGGAAACCCATCCCTCCCGGCGCTAGCGCAGTTCAACGTTGGTGATCTCGGTCCCGCGTCGGCGCGAGGCGTGGTGATCGCGGACGCGAACGCGCTCATGGAATACGGCGGCTTCAATATCGTCCTGATCGACAACATCGTCGATTACCTAATCCCGACAGTGCAGCAGGTGACTGCGGCCACACAAGCCAATACTTGCCAATCGGGCGTCTGCGTTGCTGGCCCAGCAACCTATTGCCCGCCGGTGGACGCATGTCACCTGGCAAGGGTGTGCGATCCAATAAACGGCATGTGCGCACCCGGCAACGAGGCCCTTGAGGGTACGCCCTGCGGCAGCCGCGGCTCGTGTCGGGGTGGCGTCTGTCAGTCGAGGTGAAAGAACTCGTTTCCTGGTTGCTTCGGCGTTGTTGCTCATGGGCCGCGCGTTGGTGCGTGCGCATGGAAGCAGGTCGCGGCCGGACCATGCTTTCGGTGTCCGAACGCTACATTCGCGAACTCAACGCCGACGCCGATGATCGAACGCATGAGCCAGAACGACAAGATCGCTACCCGCTACATGGACGACCGCGAATTCCAGGGCTCGGCATTCCCCATCCTGGCAAGAGAGATCTTTGAGTCAATCCGCGGGGGCAGGTTCCAGCCATAGGAAAGACCGGCACCAACGGTGCGGGCACTGCCGTCGGAGAGGTCGTCGTTCCAGAGTCCAGGTCTGCCCGGCCAGGCTCGGTTTCTCGCGGGGCCACGGCTGGCCGGATCGCGTCGTTGGCGTGGTATCCATCTGGTATCCATGAGAAAGGAAATCTTCGCTTCGCTCCTGACAGCTCGACCTGCTAGGGTGCGCGGATATGCTTCAGGGAATTTCGGCTAGAGAGGAACCCATTGACGCAATGGTGCGAGACCAGCTAGCTAAGTCGACGGATGTGTACTTTTCCGCCGATGTCGAAACTGATGGTCCGATTCCAGGCCCCTTCTCGCTCCTGTCCTTTGCGCTCGTGTACGCAGGGACCTTCGATGGCAAGACCTTCAAGCGTCCTTCAGCTCTCGACAAAGTTTTCTATCGAGAGTTGAAGCCAATCTCGGAAGACTTTCAGCCAGAGGCCCTCCGTGTCAATGGCCTCGACAGGGATCGTCTCTGCCGCGAGGGTCTATCGCCGGAACAGGCGATGCGGGAAGCTACCGAATGGGTAGGTTCAATGGTCGTTGACGGCCAACCGGCCCTCGTTGCCTATCCCCTGAGTTTCGACTGGACTTGGCTGTACTGGTACTTCACTCGTTTTTGTCCGACCGGATCGCCCTTCGGATACTCCCGCTGCTTTGATCTAAAGACAGCATTCGCAGTCAAGGCGGGGATTCCCATAGTGCGCGCGGGTAGGTCGAAGATTCTCGCCTCTCTCCGGCCCACTCACGCTCACACGCATCACGCCGTAGATGATGCCATCGAACAGGCAGAGATCTTCGCCAACGTATTTGAATGGCAGGGAAAGAATGGCCTCGATCTTTGAAGACAGAAATCGATACTCGCGTGATCGCCTCGGCGAGCTAAGGGCAAGGCTTGATAAGGCTGAGCACCTGATCCGCGGCAAGGCATGCGTCTACATAACGGGTTCCTTCGGTCGAGGAGAGGCATCTCCTCGCAGCGATCTGGATCTGTTCATCGTGGGCGGCAGTTCACCTGGTGGGATTGGGGGAGGCGAGCGCGACCTTTGTCGACTTGATGAGATCTGTTTGAAGGTAAGGCCTCATCAGAACGTCGCAAGAACTCAAGCTCCCGAAGTTCTCGGGAGATGGTGAGTACCTGGTCCACCACACCGTCGGCGAGTTGACGAAGGAACTTGGTGGGCCTCTCGACGACGCAAAGAACACGTTTACGGCGAGAATGCTCCTGTTGCTTGAGAGTCGGCCTCTCCTCGGCGAGGACATCTACGAAAAAGTCATCAAGGATGTCATCGCATCCTACTGGCGCGACTACCAACTTCACTCCACAGCATTCATGCCGGCATTCTTGGCCAATGACATACTGAGGATGTGGAGAACATTTTGCGTCAACTACGAGGCGCGTACAAGCAGTGAGCCCGTCAAGGAAAAGGCCAAGAGGCGTCTCAAGAACTACAAACTTAAGCACAGTCGCCTTCTGACATGCTACTCGGCATTGGGCTTCCTGCTTGGTGTTCACCTCAAGAGCAAAACTGTCACCCCAGACGATGCCCGTCGGATGGTGAGTCTCTCGCCAATCGGACGACTGGAATCGCTCAAGGCCGATTTTCCGGGAAAGGCGGCAAGCAACGTCGACAGGCTTCTCGAAGCAACGGCCGCTTCTTGGATACGACAGCCAAGGAGGAGACAACCCTGCTGGAGGAATTCCTCGACGATCAGACCAGACGATCCTACAAGAAGAGCGCGAGTGAGTTCGGTGATTTGGTTTTTGCGATCCTCAGCGCTCTCGGAGAAGACAACGCGTTCTTTCGCCTGCTCGTCGTCTAGAGGAGACCGCTCTCGTTCGTGCGGCTTATTTCGACTGGGAGCGGCTAGGCGCTGAGCGATTGGTTCGCTCGAAGCGGAATCACCTTCACGCTCGCGCGCAGCTTGTCCAGGTAGTCCGCCCAAACCGTCATCATTCGGCGCCGTTCGGCGAAGTGGGCCGTGCGGTTGTGGGCGCGGCCGAGAGGGTCGCGGACGGCGTGGGCAAGCTGGCGCTCGATCACGTCGGGGCGAAAGGAAGTCCTCTTC
>PMJE01000386.1 GCA_003157315.1 Myxococcales bacterium
CGCGGGAGGGTTTGGGAACCCTCTTAGGGTTCCCATTTCAATGATCAGGCAGACCATGGCAAGGGCGCCGCCGAAGAGCAGAGCCTCAAGCGAAAGGTGTGTGGTGATGGGGTCGAAAACTCGCGCCAGCCAGAGGCCCGCCACGATCAAGCAAAGCAAGGGATTGCTGTATCCCTCCACCCGCGGGCCTTCGGGAAAAAGCGAGGCTGTCCCATGCCAGGCGAACGAGCGCGCATACGCGAAGGTGATGCCCGCATCATCGACATTCCAGTAGGCCGCCTTGGCCCGCGCCCAACGGAAGGCGAGGGCCCCCAAGATCACCACCGCGGTCATCAGCGCAGCCCGCTTGGCCTTACCTGAGAACATAGCGGCTCAGACTACCACTACAGTGGTACATCGAGACGATATCCTGTAAGCTGGAACGCAGAACGGGGTTTCGCGTGACGGTCGGCGACATGCATACCACCGGCAACGTCGAGCACCTTGCCGAGACTGATGATCCCACCCGGGCGGCTGCGCCCACGGAGGAAGTGGATGATGAGCCGTCAATTCCCAACCCTCCAACCGCACCCGGCCCGATTCTGACCCTGTCTCCGGAAGAGATCACCCGGTTCTTTCTCCGCGCCCGGAGGGACCAAGATACCGAGCGCTGGGATGTTCGCCTCGACGCCGCCCTACGCGAGATCCTCGAACGGGCCAACGACTTCGTGCCTTCTGAATCGGGCGGCATCCTGCTTGACGATCCACGCGCCAAACTCGCGGGCATCCGAACTCCGCGGCTGACTTTCATCGCCACCTTCGGCCCCGGTACCGCGCACTTGCTGGGCAAACGAATTCCCAGCGATCGCGGCTTTGTCGGACAGATCTATCGCACTGGATCGCCGTTTCGCAGCGACGACCTTTCACCGGATGACCCGCTGTCGATCGCTATGCCGGCGCGCGGTGCGGGCCGGCCAGTGGCGTCCGTGATCGGGATGCCGGTGATCGTGGGCGAATCGATTTGCGGTGTCTTGCAGCTATTCAACCGGCGCTCGGGCGGTCCCTACAGTGCGCGCGACAATGAGCTTCTGCGCATCTTCGCAGCCTACATGTCTTCGTCGATCCAGAACGCGCTTGACGCAATTCGCGCGCGCGCCCTGGCGCGATTGGATCACCTGACCGGCCTGTTCAACAGCCGCTATTTCCACGTCCGCCTGGAGGATGAGATCGCGCACGCCGATCACAACGCCACGGATCTTTCGTTGCTGTTCATCGACCTCGACCACTTCAAGGAGGTCAACGATCGCTACGGACATCTGGCAGGGAGTTGGACCTTGCGTGAGGTGGCGCGTCTTCTGTCTGAGAACGCACCGCCGGCGGCGGTCCTGGCCCGCTATGGCGGGGATGAGTTTGTGGCCATTCTCCCGGGAAGCGACATCGATCGTGCGGTGCAGACCGCGGAAGACCTGCGGCGGATTATCGCAGAGGCGACCATGTTCGATGCTGAAGCGGACGGCGAGCAGACGGCTCAGCCTCTGCCTGGAGTGCATGCCTCGATTGGAGTGGCGTCATACCGCGAGCACTTAGCGCCCGGGGGCAACCAGCGTCGACGAGAGAATTTGCTCCTGCGCCTCGCTGACGCGGCCATGTATCGGGCCAAGGCCAACGGCCGCAACCGCGTCGAGGTTGCCGACGCGGAAGACTAGCTATCTTCGCTTCAAGGCGCGAACCAAGATTTTCAGTGCCAGCTTCTCTGGCTGGACTTGGTATCGCCCGGCCGCCACCATCTGCCGCAGTTCTTCGATCCTCGCCTGCCGGCTGATGTCAGTGTCTTGCGTTCCTGCTGCCCTGGCGAAGTCCGTTTCTGAGCGTGGCCCCAACCGACTTCCGCTTGTGAGTGCCATGCCCACACACATCGACCACTCCCGCGGAACCTTAAGCCGATTCTGCAGAAATCTTCGATCTCGTGTGAATTCAACAGGTTAGGCGGCTGCTGAATCCTCCAGGTCACCCAAGGACTCGCGCAGGCGGCGGGTGGCTTCGCCGTGGATCTGGCACACGCGCGACTCGGTTACTCCGAGCACCTGCCCGATCTCTTTCAGGTTCAGGTTCTCACAATAGTAGAGCGAGAGAACCTGCTGCATCTTCTCGGGAAGATCATCGATGCCTGCCACTAGGCGCGCCAGGGTCTCGCGGTGGGCAGTCATCTCGAACGGGTCGGGCTGGTTTTCGTCGCGAGTGCGATCGAGAAAATCGGGCCCTGCATCGTCGATTCCCACCACTGAGGATCCGCTCAGCTTCTGCTGGCGTGCGTACAGCTCCTGCACTTTCAGTCCCAACGTCTCAGCCAGCTCCTCGTTGTCCGGCGTGCGGCCAAGCTGCGATTCCAATCTGCGGGTTGCTTCGCGCAGCTCGTTGGACAGCCGGCGCATGTCGCGCGAGAGCGTGTCGCGCGAGCGCAGATCATCCAGCATGGCGCCGCGAATGCGGAATTCGGCAAAGGCTTCGAAGCGGTCGACCCGCTTGGGATCGAACCGACCGGCAGCCTCCATAAGACCAATGACGCCGGACGAGATCAAATCGTCCATCTCAACGTGCGCAGGCAGACGGCGTGCCAAGCGCCGTGCCACTTTCTCGATGCAAGGGTAAAACTTCGCGGCGTATTCCTCGCGTCGCGCTGCCAACATCTTCGCTGATGGCTTGCGTGCCTTTCGCCCCTTGGTTGGTTTGCGCCGAAGCATTGGCATGTCGGGCGACCAATGCAGCAGTCGTGCCAGAGACGAGCAAAGCATAAGCGCCCAGGATCACAAGTGTCCGGGAGACGGCGAGTCATCTGATCGTCATCGCAATGACGGCCGAACCGTCGATGCACCGTCAATCAGGTGACAGTCAGCTAGTCGATATGACAGTCAGTCGTCCCCACGCGACTATCGTGTCAGGTTCCTGCTGCCCATCGACGTCGTAGAGCGAAGGTTTGTCGCCGTGACTTCCCTACTTGTGGGTCAGCTTGATCACGCAACCGTTCGTCGGCGAAGTTTTTCCACCAGAGTC
>PMJE01000611.1 GCA_003157315.1 Myxococcales bacterium
GTGGTGAGCCGGCGGCAGGCCAACACGCTGGCCGCGGTCGACGCCGACGATGCGCTCTGTCGGCTGGCCAAACCGATTGGCCTGCTTGGTCGTCTGCTCGGCCGCCGTGCCCCGCCGGCTGATGTCTTGGTCACCGCCATCTCGGCGCTCGGGCGACTGGGATCGGCCAAAGCCAAGAAGGTCCTACGCCAGCTCAGCAAGAGCCCGGATCCGGACGTGGTGCACGCGACCGAGGATGCCTTGGCGGGGCGTTTGACCAAGACCATGGCGTTGTCGTCTGTATTCGCCAGCGAAGTTCACTCGGCGAAGAAGATGTAGTTGGCAACAAAGACCCGATGGTGCTGGCGTCTACCGGCAAGTCGACGCTATTACCTGAGTCGAATGCGTGGCGTAGCTGTAGAGGGACACCGCGAAGGTGCCGCCGAAATTCGTGACTTGCACCTTATCGGCGTCATACGCCTTCAGTTCGTACAAGACCGTTTGCTCTTGTCCGCGTGGCGAGCCATCTTCGCCGAAATACAGGAAGCTGACGGAGCCGTTGGGGTAGAGCACGGCAAAGCCAGCCCCAGTGCCGTCACTACTGCCGCACGTCTGCCCGTCACTACAGCCGCCGCCGCCGCCGCTGCCCACGGCCCCCGACCCTGGAAAGGCATAGGTAGCGCCGAGGGGAACCCCGGCGTCGCCTGAGGCTGAAATCGATCCAGAAGCCGAGTTCGACACGTATGTTGCCAGCAATGCCCACGCGCCCGAGGAAGAATGCCCGTTGTAGATGGTCACAAACCCATTCAACGTACCTGCCATGGAGATGAGCCTCGTGTCGGGGTTGGTCGACTGGAGGCTTATCGGGCTGCCAACCGCCGCACCCGATGCGTCGAGGATCGTCAAGTAAGGGGTGATTTTGGCTAAGCTCAAGTAGCCAACAGCGAACAAGCCACCTGAGAAGGCAACTTCGCCCTCGCCCTCATTGCCGTCGGCGAGGCAGGCGTCGTGCGCCCCGTTCGATGGATCGTCTGTGGGTAGCGCGTTGATGTTCCCGGCATTGGATCCGTCAGNNAGCTCCGAACTTCCCGAGCTTGATCGTTGCATTCAAGCCAGGGTTGTAGACCATCGAGGATGCAACGAATTCGCCGTTGAGCCATTTCACGTGTGAAGACACCGGGTAGGCGGAGCCCCAGGCGAGAAACTGAGTGGTCTTTTTCGGGGCAAGGTTCTTGTCGAGGAATGTGAGGAACATGCCCCAAACGCTGTTGCCCTGGACGCTGTAGATGATGGCGATTTCGCCAGTGGGCGCGATATCGGCGCCGTTGATGTAAAGCCCCGTGCCATCGCCGCCGGTCGCGAGCAGGGGTGTCGCGCTGCCCTTGCTCTTGCCTGTGATCGGGTCGAAGTGTTGCACGTCGATGCGATTGACTAGCGCGCCCGCGCCGCCGTCGTTGGAGTCAGGTCCAACATAGCCATTGAACGTGAGGAACTCGGTCGCGGTGAGCAGTCCGACCCCGGATGTGTAGTTGGGGTTGGAGTCGCTGGTCGCAACGTTGCCGAAATTGGTGGGGGCATTGCCCGGCGTGCAAGTGTTTCCACTGGCCCCGGCAGCCGGCGGGCCGCCGTCCCCGGTCGAGCCCCCACTGCCGCCGCTGCCGCCAGCCGGCGCATCGGCGCTGTTGGCCCGCGTGTCGCTGCCAGGCGCATCGACACCAGCGGCAAGCGCGTCCATCCCAGTGGCAGGCGCATCGACGCCAGTGGCAGGTGCGTCGCTGCCAGGGTTCGCGTCTGCGCCAACCGCAGTCCCTCCGTCAGCCACGCCCTCAGATCCCGCATCAGGACCACTCGTGCCGCCGCTGGCCCCCGCAGATCCCATATCAGAACCGGGCGCTCCGTCGCCCGCACCGGCCGAGCCATCGTTCTTCGCGATTTCTGTGCTATCCAGGCAGTACGTCCCCACGCATGTCTGACCAGTACCCGCGCAGGCACCACTGCTGGTGCACGCGTTTCGGCAGGTGCCGTCATCCGAGCGGCAGACCAAGGGCGCGCTGCACGCATGTGCGGTACCGCAAGTGGCTTCCGCCGGAGTCTGACAGACACCTACGCCGCCCACGGTCACGCAGTGCTGACCGGTGGGACAATCGCGAGATTCGGCGCATTGCTGATGGCAGGTCGCGAATTTGCACGAGAGCGGATTGGTGCAGTCACTGTCCAGCGTGCACTGTCCGCCCAGGTTGGGGCTCTGCGAACTCCCGCTGCACGAAGCAGCCGCAATGGCTATCAAGCAAATACTGATGAGCAAGCTGGATCGATTCATCTTGTCCTCCGGGGACTGGTTTGGTGGCTGAGTGTGCCACAAGATTGGATCGCAAGCGCGTCAATGTTTGCTTGGGCGCTGCTGGCGCTCGCAACGCAGGGTCTTGCTGCCGGCTAGCAGGATCATCTGCGCGACGGTCACGGCAATGAAGCAACAGACAAAGTAATAGGTCGGAAAGGTCTGGTGCCAGCCGCGAAACATCACCCAGGAGCCGGCCAGCACAGGCCAGCCGCTGAAAAGTACATAGCCCATGATGCCGGTGAAGAACATGAAGGCCACCCCCAGGGCATTTTGCGGACGCTCCAGTTGCGGCGCGAAGAAGAGCAAGGGCAGGCAGAGCACCAGGTAGTAGTAATAAGCTGCCAGGGCGAGCAGGAACACGAAAACGAAACCATAGGCCAGCGCCTCGTGGTCTTGCAACCCGCGGATGAAGGTCAAAGCGGGCAAGAGCAAGAGCAGCGCCACGACGGTGCCGGGCACGCCCAGGAAGAGGACCGGGTGCTGCGTGGCCGCTGTGGCGATTGCCCGCAGCGGAACGCCGTTGCGGAAGCTAGCCTCGGCGATAGTGCGATAGCCGAGCTCCCAGTCGCTGCCGCCCGAGTAGTGCGCGGCAATCTTGAGATTCCATTCATGCCAGATCCCGGTTGTGCCGAAGTACGCGCAGGACCCCAGCACCACCAGGATCACGGTNNGCGGGACAGGATTGCCCAGCCGAGCAGCACGCCGGCAATCTTGTAGTAGCGCTGCTTGACCAGGCACACGGCCAGTACCGAGGCCATGGCGAAATCAGTACGCAGCAGCGCGCCCTTGAGATGGCCCCACGACAACAAATAGTGGGTGCCGATGAAGATCACCAAGAGAAGTGCCGTGCGCAGGCCAAAGGCCCACGCCACGGCTGCCGTGGCAGCAAGTAGCAGCAAGGGATCGAGAGCAAGCATGAGCCACCGGCTGATGGGATTGCGCACAGAAAGGTGGCGGCTGATGAGGCCGCCCACCACGAACGACCAGGCCGGCGTGCCGTTGTAGCCATGGTCGGCCAGGACCAGGCTCCAGCGATGCGCGGGGAGCTGCATCTTGAACCAGGTGATGTCTGCGACGAACTCGCGCCAACGTGTATCGCTAAATCGACCCCGATAGCGTCCCGCCTCAGCCGCCACTTTTGCCACGTCGCAGAGTTCCGCGGTGGCAAGGTCACGTATCTGGTTGCGCGGGTTGTGGTAGCGCAAGCCACCTTCCTGATCCGCTGCCAGCGTGGCGCCGTACAGGTTGGTGTAGCCCAGCTCGCGGGCGTACTTGGTTCCAACATAGTAGTGGTAGAAGTCCCACTCGTTCAGATACGTGCCGTAGCGAAACACTCCGAAGTCGACGTAGGTGGCCACCGCCAGCACGGCAGAGGCCCCCAGCACGCCGAGCAACAACCGCCGCGCGAGCCGCCGGCCCGCGGCCGACAGTCGCTCGGCCACATAGGGACGTTCGAGCGCGACGAAGCCCGCCACCACCAGGATCGCGACCACCGCCAGCACGCGCGCCAGCGCCCACCCGTGGGTCGGTGCCCAGGAATCGGGAAGCTCGCTCGGTCTCCAGGATGCAAGCTGATTCAACTCATCGCTCCGGTGCTTCGTCTTTCAAACCGCCATCTCAAGCATCGCCCATCCAACTGGCCGTGGGCTAGCCTTTTCCCACGCCATCGCTTCCAGCCACCTGTAGACTACTTCGTCCCAAGGAGATCCCGCGTGCTTTCACCCAAGCTTCTCAAACAACTCGCCGAGCAGCATGGAACCCCGCTTTTCGTGGTCGACCATCGCGAAGTTCGGCGCAACTACGCCACCTTCAGGAAGCACCTGCCGCGCGTGCAAGCCTACTACGCGGTCAAGGCCAACCCCGACCCCGGGATTGTGCGCACCCTGTTCAAAGCGGGCGCCAGCTTCGACGTGGCGTCCATGTCCGAGTTCATGATCGTGCACGAGAACATCCAGTCGATGCCCGCCAAGAAGCGACAGGATTGGATCTGGGACAAGATCATCTATGCCAACCCGGTCAAAGACAACCGCACCCTGGCCGAGCTGGACCGCTACAAGCCTCTAGTCACCTACGACTGCCTGGCCGAGGTGGGCAAGATTAAGCGCCACGCCCCGCACGCGGGTCTCATTCTGCGCATCAACGTGCCCAACACCGGCTCAGTGGTGGAGCTGTCGTCCAAATTCGGCGCCTCACCGGGCGAGGCCGTGGATCTGATCGAAGCCGCCTTCAACGCCGGGTTGGTGGTGGAGGGCCTGTCCTTTCACGTGGGCAGTCAGTGCACGAATTTCCAGAACTACGTGCAGGCCCTCGGNNTTCCCTGCCCCCTATGACCAGCACGTGCGGCCCTTTGCCGAGCTGGCCAGAACGCTCAACGCGGAATTCGAGCGACTGTTTCCGCCGGACATGGAAATCCTGGCCGAGCCGGGCCGTTTCCTGGTCGCCACTGCGGCCAGCTTGGTGGTGGAGATCATCGGCAAGGCCGTGCGCAACGGCAAGCAGTGCTACACCATCAACGACGGCGTCTACGGCACCTACTCGGGCGTACTCTTCGACCATTGCCAGTACCACTTCAAGGCGTTCAAGAGCGGGCCGGGCCAAATTTCGGCGGTGTTCGGGCCCACTTGCGATGCGCTCGATGTGGTTTCCGTGGCCGAGGAATTGCCGGTCAACCTGGATCTCGGTGATTGGCTGGTGAGCGAGAACATCGGGGCCTACACCACGGCCAGCGCCACCAATTTCAACGGCATGGCGCAGCCCAAGGTGGTGGCAGTGGGGGACGGGCCAGCCAACGACGACTGAGCTAAGGGCTCGTCAGAGAATATCTGCANNTCTATTCTCTGACGAGCCCTAACGCTGTGAACGCAAGACTGAGGCGTCGGGGATCATGCCCTGGACCGCCGGTGCTTTGGGTCCGATAGCGCCGCCCCGGAGCAAGAGCCCCCCGGCGGCCAGCAGGACCAGGGTGGCAAGCGCGAGCGTGACCCACAGGTTCCGTCGCGAGCGTCGGATGGCGGCCACGCCTCCTCGGATAGGCGGGTTGAACGAAGGTACTGGCAGGGGCGGCTTGATGGCCTTCGATGCGCTCGCCAAGGGCGGCGTCGCAGGGCCAGGCAGGTCAGCCTTGCTAACGCCAGCAGGGAAGTCGGCTGAGCCCGCGGCGGGCGATGCGCCGACCGATGCAGCCGGGGTGCCCAGTTTGCGCGCGGCGAGTTTCTGCTCCGCCGCTATGTCCTCGCCGGCTGGCGCCAGCCGGGCCGTGCGTGGACGCGAGCGTTCAACCAAAGTCGGCGGTCCAAGGTCAGCCGCGCTGTCGCTGGTGACTGACGACGCCTCCTGACCCTCAAGCTCGGACGCACGATCAGCCGGGCGATCCGTGTCTGCACGCTGCGGGTCGCCGTCGTCGCGAAGCCATTTGTCGGGATTGGGACCGAGCAAGTCGCGCAGCTCGGCCGCCAGTTGCGGCGCGGAGTAGAGCAGGCCGTGCTTGTGCGCGACCTCGCGCACAGCATCGGCGAACGACTCCGCATCCTGGTAGCGGCGGTCGAGATCGAGAGCCAGCGCCTTGTCGAACACGCTCTGGAACTCGGGCGCCAGGCCCGGGCACTTGCCGGCCAGTGGCGGCACCCGCTGCGCGTAGATCTGGTCGGCGGGCGTATTCAGGTCGCCCGCATAGACCCGCTCGCCAATCAAGGTCTCGTAGATGCTCACGCCCAGTGAAAACAGATCGCTGCGCGCATCGATGGGCTGGTTGTGCGCCATCTCGGGCGACATGTACCCCACCTTGCCGCGCACCCGGTAGAAGGCGGAGGAGTAGGTGACGGCTTTGGCGATGCCGAAGTCGGACAATTTAACCTCGCCTTCTGCCGAACACAGGATGTTGGAAGGCGATAGATCGCGGTGGATGATACCCAGGGGTTCGCCCGAAGGCGAGCGGCGGCGATGGGCGTAGGCCAGCCCGGCAAGGATCTCCAGGGCGACATGCAGGATGGCCTGGGCAGAGAGCGGGCGCTTGCGGCGCGCGCGCCAGGCTATNNAGATCGCGGAACTCGGGCCGGCTGGTGAATTCCGGCAGAAGCTGCTTGAGCACGACTTCCTTTTCGAAGCCGCCCGCGCCGATCTTCTTGCCGACGTAGATGGCGCCCATGCCTCCCTCGGCCAGATACCGCTCGATGCGGTATTTTCTCGCGGAGATCTGTGCCACCATCCGACAAACAGTAAGCGCACCCGTCACCGGACGCAACGTCACCGAACTGCCCATGGCATCCAACCTGGCCGTCTTGCTGAATCTGCGCCGCGCCGCAGAGAAGGAGGCCCAAAAGGCCCAGGCCGAAGCCGTGGCGGCACGCCTACGCGCCGAGGAGGAACAGCAGCGCCTGGATTCTGCGGCCGAACAGGCGCGCCACGCACTGGAACACGAGACGAAGCAACGTGCGGCCGCGACCGCTCCGGAGGTCGTCGCCGACGCGCTCCTTCGTGAACGCTATCGGCAGCGCCTGGGCGCGGCCCTGGAGCGGGCGGCGGGAAAGGCGGCGCAGCACCGGCAAGGCCCGCTCGACCAGGCCAAGGCCGCCGAAAATACGGCT
>PMJE01000355.1 GCA_003157315.1 Myxococcales bacterium
GCAGTTTCATCCCGACTTGCCGCTGCTGGAACACGCCACCATTCCCCTGATTGCGGCTCTGCTGTTTGCCGTGCACCCGACGACCTCGGGCGTGATCAACTACCTTTCGGCGCGGTCGTCATTGCTCACTGCCGCATTTCTCCTCCCCTCCCTGGTACTGTATATGCGACCCCGGCATCACGATTCACCGGCGAGATTCCCGGTGGCTGCGGCGGTCCTCTATGGTCTGGCGCTGTTCACGAAGATCGAAGCGGTCGGCGCTCTGGCGGTGTATTTCTTCTTCGAGGTCGTGCAGACGGCCCGGCGACGAGCAAGCAACACCGCGGATGCCGTGCACGGCGGTCTGTTGCGTGACATCGCAGCCACCTGCGGGCGTGCGACGCTGAAACGGCTGGGAGTCTTCGTCGCGATCACCGGCGCGTATCTTCTGTGCTATTGGCACGCCATGGCCGGCTACCACCAGGCGGCCCGGCACGCAGCCGACATGACATCGGCGGTCTATCTATTCACCCAGACCACAGCATGGTGGCACTACCTGCTCAACTGGTTCGCCCCGGTGCATCTGGTGGCCGACGATCTGACCTATCCAGTGTTCCGTTCCCTGCTGGCGCCCGAGGTTCTGCTGGCCATCGCCGGCTGGGTGCTGGCGACCGGACTCATGGTGTGGTTGTATCCGCGCTACGCATATCTCGGGTTCGCCGCGGCCTCCGCACTCGCCATCATTTCACCAACTTCCTCGATCATGCCGCTGGCCGAGATGGTGAACGAGCACCGGCCTTACCTGCCGCTCGCCGTCCTATCGCTCACCTGGATCATTCCCGCCTCGATTTTCGTATTCCGCATCGGCCGGTCGAATGCGGTTGTCCGCGCCTTTTCCGCCAGCGGACTGATCGTCATGGCAACTGCGTTTTTCCTGCTGACGTTCCAGCGCAACCGGGCGTTTGCCAACGAAGAATCGTACTACCTCGACATCATCAACAAGGCGCCCTCATCGCGCGCATATGTCAACTACGGTCTGACCCTCATGCGCCGGGGACAATACGACGAGGCGCTTAGATATTATCGGCTTGCACTGGAGCTGGCACCCAACTGGCACATCATCCACATCAACTTGGGCATCTTGTATCAGCAACGGAACAACTGGGAACAGGCCAGGTATCACCTGGATCGGGCGGTAGAGACCGAGCAGTATTCAGCCCAGGCGTTGGTCTATCGGGGCGAGTACTTCCTCAAGCGAAAGGACTACGCGGCTGCGCTGCGGGACTTCGAAAAGAGCATTCCGCTCAGCCGGGAGATGTTCGCCGTCTACAAGGGCATGGCCACCGCTTCGGCCGGACTCGGCGACTGGACTGCGAGCGTCGACTACACCGCCCGCTGCCGAGCCCTCGACCCGCAGCAGACCGAAGCGCAGATCGTGTCCATCTCCACGCCGTTCTGGGAGCGGTCCGACCGGTACCAGGCTGGCATCACCTATTTCCAGGAGATCGACAGGCTCTATCCCGGTCGGTGGTGGATTCAGCAAAACATCGGCGATCTGGCAATGAAGGTGGGCCAGAAGGCGCTTGCTGATCAATCGTTCGCCGAGGCGAAACGGCTCAAGGACGGCGGAAAATAGTGGCACGTGACCCAGTCGCAGAGAAGATTCTCCTAGGACTGATCCAAAAGAAGTCGCACTTCCTCGGCCAACGCCAAGTTGGCGGTTAGGCCGGGGGACTCGATGCCGAAGAGGTTGACCAAACCAGGGACGCCGTGAACCGCCGGACCTTGGATGACGAAATCGGCGTCGGGGGCGCCGGCAGGGACGATCTTGGGACGCACGCCGGTGTGGCCAGGGCTCAGATCGCCGTCAACTAGCGCCGGGTAGTAGCGGCGAATAGTTTGGTAAAACCCGTGTACGCGGCTCTCGTCGAAACTGTAGTCCACCCTGTCCACCCAGGTCACGTCAGGCCCGAAGCGGGCCTGGCCGCCTAGATCCAGCGTGTAGTGCACGCCCAGGCCTCCAGGAACCGGTACCGGGTAGACCAAGCGGGAAAAAGGAGCGCGACCGCGCAAAGCCGCGTAGTGGCCCTTGGCAAAATGGGCAGTGGGAATGGCCGCGGCGGGAATGCCTTGGATGGAGCGCGCTACGGAAGGCGCCCATGGGCCGGCCGCATTCACCAGCATGGCTGCGAGCAGCTTCGCGGAACCATTGCCGCCAGTGTGAAGAACGACGCCGTGCTCGGCCACGCGTCCGCTGAGCAGCGCTGTGCTTAGGGCAAGCTGCGCGCCCGCGGCTTCGGCGTCTCGGCGTAGGGACCGCATCAGCTCGTCGCTGCTCAGAATGCCAGTGGAGGGTGAATGGAGCGCGCGCACGCCGGCAAGCGCGGGTTCCAGCGCGTGCAGCTCGCCAGCGTCAAGCCAGCTCAGGTCGTCGACCCCGTTCTGCTCGGCCTGAGAACACAGTTTCTCCAGCAACGGGATCTCATCCTCCCGCGTGGCGACTAGCAGCTTGCCCAGTCGCCTATGCGCGATTCCGTTCTCTTCACAGTACTGGTAGAGCGCGTGCCGTCCCGCCACGCACAGCCGCGCCTTCTTCGACCCCGGCGTGTAGTAGATCCCGGCGTGGATCACCTCCGAATTGCGTGAGCTGGTGTGGCGGCCGATGCCGGGCTCTTTTTCGATCACCACGACTTCCCGGCCCGAGCGAGCCAGGGCCCGCGCCACGGCTAGGCCCACCACGCCTGCCCCGATCACCGCCACATCTACGCAATCCATTTGCGTCACGGAACGCGCAGGACCTTGCGCGCAAACCACCAATAGGCGGCGAGAACCGGATTGGCCACCCGTGTGATGGCTGGGTGATCAAGCCCAGGAAAACGGATGCTGCCAGTCAGAAACGCGCCGTCTGTGGCTCTTGCCGAACGATTTCTCTGTACTTGGCGGCGGTCACCCACAACCGCCGGCAAGAGATGGAAGATCTCGCCGTAGCTGGCCAATTTTTCCCGCAGCCAGCCTTGGCGGGCTGCGAACGCCAACACCGCCAGTTCAGATCCAAGCAAAGCCGGCGCCGCCACGGCAAGTCGTGCCAGGGGCCAGTCCTTGAGTATGACCAGCCATCGGTTGCGTTCGAGCAGCGCATACTTGCGAGCCGAGAACCGCTCAGTGTATTTGTGCAAAACGCGCGACTCGGGCACCAGCACGCAGTCGTAGCCAAGCTGGCGCAGGCGAATCTGCAGATCGCAGTCTTCGTGATAGAGAAAAAGCTTCTCGTCAAAGTCTCCCGCTCGCGCCAGCGCGTCCATGCGCAACAAAAGGGCCGCTCCCGAAGCATAGGCCACCGAGCGGATGCCCTGGTCAGGCCGGATGCTCTCGATCCCCTGGCGAAAGGAACCACAGTACGCGAAGCCGCAGAAGTGCAACTGGTTGCCCGCGCTGTTGATGAGATGGGGTTCGCGAAAGAGTACCAGCAGCGGTTGTGCCGCGGCGACGTCTGATCGGGCGTCCATGACGGACAGGAGCGGTTTGAGCCAGTCCGCAGTGACCTCGACGTCCTGGTTGAGGAGCAGCGCGAAGGCAGCCCCGCGTTCGCGCGCCCAGCGCAGGCCGATGTTGTTACCTTCCGCAAAGCCGGTGTTTCTCGTCTGCGGAAGCACGTGTAGGTTTGACCAGGATTGGCCGATGCGCGACAGCTCGGCCAAGGTCCTATCCGATGAAGCGTTGTCGACCACCACGATCTCGACGTCGTCAAGCTCGGTGTGCTGCCGCAGCGTCGAGAACAGGCCGTCGAGGTAGGGCTCGGCCTGGTAGGTGACGATGATGATCGCTAGTTTCATGTTCGCTCGTGCAGCATGAACCATATCATGTGGCTTTGCCCGCTGTGGGCGCGGCTACCACAATCCTGNNCTTGAATATGGGAAGGGTCAGGAAGAAACAGCTGCCTTGGCCGGGCGTACTCTCGACCCCGGTTTGGCCACCGTGGGCCTCGGCTATGCGGCGGACGATTGAAAGTCCCAGACCCGTACCAGCCTCGGCGCCTTTGCCCTTGGACACACGCACAAACTCTTGGAATAGTTGTGTCTGTTTTTCGGGCGAGATTCCCGGGCCATCGTCCTTGACTTCCACTCGCAGGCTGGCTTCCTGAACGCACACCCGAACCACGATGGTGCGGCCCAGCCCGGAGTACTTGATGGCGTTGGTCACGTAGTTGACCAGGGCTTCGCGCAGAAGGCGCGCAATGCCGCGCACTGGTGGTAGGCTCTCCGGTAGCTCGGCGGTGAGGGACTGACTGCGCTGTTGTGCCAGGTCGGCGTATTCCTCGACCACCTCACGCACAATGGCCAAGAGATCGACGGACACCATCAAGTCTGCCAGTGACTCGGTTTCGAGATCGGCCAGGACCTGCAGCCCGCGCAGAAGTTCGAGCGCCCCGCGCAGACGGTGGTCCGCGCGCTCTGTCCACTGGCGCTGCTGTGCCGTGAGCGGGCCACCCAACTCGCTCGACAAATTGTCGATGAGGGTGGTCACTGCCCCGAGCGGGCTGCGCAGATCGTGAACCACAACATGCAGGAACGAACGACGCAAGTCCGCCAGGCGCTCGGTTCGCAAAATGGCGTCGCGCAGACGGCGTTCGCTCTCACGCAGACGAGCGACCAGACCAGTAGTCAGGTAGGTGGTCGCGGCCATCAGCAAGCCGTAGAGGAAAAGCAGAGTCCACACCACGCGGAAATCGTCCTCGGGCCCGCCAAACACCGCGCCCAGGGGACGATGCCGGGGCAGCNNCAGCCAGCCGAACCATTCCCCGAGTACCAAGGCAGCCATCATTAGGTATCCCGCCGCCGTGTGCGCAAGCGCCGCCCGTCGCGACAGCATCACCGAGGCAAAGATGGCGTGCAGAATGTAGAAGGCGAGAAAGGGCGACTGGCTGCCGCCCACCTGCCAGATGGTGAAGGTGAGAACCAGGTAGTCGAGCAGGATGGTGGCGCTGGCAGTCCGGATCAGGAAACGGGCCGCGCTGGCGGCACGCTCGGGCCGGCGATAGGGCCGAACCGCAAAGAACACCGCCAGATTGCACAGGGCGAGAAAGACCGCGGTGCCGGCCAGGACGGCCAGGTTGAGACCCTCGATGCCCACCACGTGAATGGCGAAAAGAACGCCGGTCAAAATGCCGGCGGCAGCCAGGAAGCGCAGCCGCGAAAAGAAGTAGAGCCGCTCACCCAGCAGCAGGCTGTGCGAAAGCATGGCATCGCCACCATCCGCGCTGCTGGCGGCGCCGGCGGCTAGATCCCGATTCGCAGACGACACTATTGAAGGTTACCACTACCTAACCCCCTCGCTAGCCAGCATCTCGCGGGCCGGGGATCGAAGTCAGCTATTTCACACAGAGCACACGGAGGCCACAGAGACGGATAAGAAATGGAAGGGTTCGGCTCTGCGTAGTCCAGATTCCTTCTTCTTTTCCGATCGCTGTGGCCTCTGTGCGCTCTGTGTGGAATAGGTAACCAGCGACATGTTGGATCGCGCTCCGCGAGATGCTGGTCAGTTCAGGTGAATGGCCTCGCCGACGATTTCAACGTCATCGGATGCGTCGATGCGTACGGGGCCTGCGCGGGCACGCAGCTCAATCGCATTTGCTGAGATGCCGAGCCTGCCCGGAAGTTCGATCTGGGTGTCGTCCTGCAGCAGCCGAATCACCGGGCCCTGAGCATTGCGGGTGATGTGCAGCAGGGGCTGGCCATTCTCGGCATTGACCTGCAGGGCTTCGTCGCGCTTCATCTCGAGGATCTGCGCGGTCTGCCTGGGCGCTTCGGGGCGGCGGCTAAAGCCGTTGATTATGCCGACTACGATGGGGTCGAGCTGGTTGGGCAGTTTCAATACCAGCACTTGGTCCGAAACGCGCGCGCTGAGACCGTCTAGCGTGACGACCCAGCCTTCATGAAGGCAGCCGCGTGCATCCTCACAGCGCACGCGGATTCGGCCAGTCAGGGTTGGGTGTCGTTCCTCGGTGCATGTCGCGATCACGTGACCTTCGGGCCACGCCGGTCTAGGCGCGGCCGCGAGCAGATTGTCGAAGACGGAAGCCTTCGCCTCGGGTGGGGAAGCGGTTTCGCTTGTCGCGGTTCCGACCATCGGTAGTTCATGCTTGGGGTGCGCTGAGGACATGGCAGGAGCCTCCCTTGCTGCTGACGTCATGATGCCGCGCTGGCGGCAAGCAGACGATCGTGAATGGTGGGCGGCGACTGGTAGCGGATGGGAGCGTCGCGGTTGATGCGGGCTGCGATGGGAATGTGCCTGTGAATGCCGGGAATGAAGACCCGACGCAGACCCTTGGTTCTGGCACAGTAGACGGCGGTGAATTTCTTCTCGGCGGGAAAGATGACCAGATTGGTCAGAAGCGGCGGCAGCACGGCCCGTTCGCCTTCGACTTCGATTTCGATCAACGGCGCGGACGGGACGGTGAAGGTGATGGTGGGTTCTTCCGGATGCATGCCAGTCAGGATGACGGGCTGGCCGGCAAGTGGTGTGCCCACGAGCATGCCGAGCGACGCCTCTTGCAAGTACCCGGCTGCCAGGTCGCGTTCCTGCTCCAGCCTGCGGCGCAAATGCGCAGGAATAAAACCTCGCTTCACCTCGGGCAGCGTCGAGTCGTCAGGCGGGGGGAACCAGGCGTCGATGCCCATGAACAAGTATCTGGGAAAGCTCAGGCCGACGGTCCACTCGAAGCACCAGGGCAGAGGCTGCCGATACCAGAGTTCCGGCTTGCGGGTGATTAGTCGTTCGGCGGTGAGCAGGTCAGCGGGATCTTCCAGGTTGGGTAGTTCGACCCCATCGATGGGATCAGGCAGGACGAGATAGCCCTTGCCCACTGGATTGCGTGGGTACAGGCCAGGGTGATCGAACTGCATCCCGAGCGCCGCGGTCCGCATGTACCCTTGCTCAAGCTGGGCCGGAATAGGAACCCGATTGTCGAGGCCGCCATAGGCGTTCTGATAGAGAAGTGGCATCTCGGCAAAGGGTTCAGGCCGGCTTGGGCGTGGGTTACCCTGGCTCCACTCGACCAGACGCTTGCCGAAGACCGCGATGCGTTTGACCACACGGCCAACCTGCGCCGCCACGAACATTGAGGGCGTGGGCCGCCCAGCCGGAGCAAATGCCGAGCCGCGAATGACAACGTCGGAGAACTGCTTGTCCAGCCAATAGTCAGAACCTGGGGGAAAGCGTGGTTCCAACTTCTCATCGGACCAAAAATCAAAGCGCAGCGGTTCCGGCTGGCTCGGCACCGCAGTCGCACCCTTGATCTGGTAGGTGAACTTGACCAGAGCAAAGGCAAACGCCGGCTCCAGCCCCGGGCGCGGATCCAGTCCGACCACGGCATCGTAGTGCGGGCGCGCTGGCACTCGGGTCATAGTGGCATGCCCCAGCTTCCAGTCATGGACCCAACGCTGAATGTCGATTGGTCACTGGTGGTCCCGTCTCGCTTGTCGGTGTGAGTGAGGCCGAGCTGCCCGCGCGCTACCTGGTACTGACGCTCAGCTTTCAGGCGATCCTCCGGCGACGTCTTCCACGAGAGTGCCATTCCAGCGTACCCCGATCCGAGATCTACGCGCGCCCACTTGCCGTCATCGGTGAGAGCGAACTTGGCCATTCCGGCAAGGCTTGAGAGGATGTTCTTGAGTGCCCATTCTTTGATGTTGGCTGCGCCCACCAACTCCCTGACCAGCCCGCCGTATCCACCCTTGAAGAACGAGAGGCAGCCTAAAAGCTTGCCTAGGATGTTGGCGGCATAGCTGACAACTCCCGCCACAATGTCGCCTTGACTGAGTCCAACGCTTACCGTGTTTAGCCAGGAGAGTACGGGAAACCCGATCGGCAACGCCACAGGTGACCCGCAGCACAACATCGGAAGAGGAGCGTGGGGCCCGAATATCTCACTGCAACCGATTGGGGCGCCGTTCGCCTTGACCTTGGAGGAAGAAAACATCATCTTTCGCCTGGAAAAGGTGGTGTAGATCACCGACATGGGGCTGGCGGGGATCGCCATGTGCGGGATCATGTGGCCACAATCATGGTCGCCCAATACGATGAATCTCGATTGGTGAAATACCGTCGTGGTGAGCCTGTTTTGCTGCAGCACAAACCCGGGCGGCCACATCATGGGCGTGGGTAGCTCGAAGCATGGACCGCCGTGCATCGTTATTGAGGCGGGCAAAGGAAGGCAGGTATCGTTCGTCAAGGACACTTTGACTCTCATGGAAGCCTCTCTTGCCGACCGTGCCTGTCGCGCATCACGTTGCTCCCGAAGACCACTGGGGCTCTGTACGCAGCCGGAATTCGCGTTCGTCACCCGGTTGAAACTGGAAATTGAAGAGGAGCCGGTACACGACATAGAAGCGCTGCTGATCGGGCAGCAGCACCAGGGTGTGCGGCACTAGGCTGCGACGGCCAATTCGCCCGTTGACTGTGTAGTCGGCCACGATCCCCAAATTCAACATGGACATTTCCAGCAATGGCGTTTCCGCCAGAAGGTTTTCCAGCCGAATCTTGGGCGGCGCCTGAGGCAAGGGCATCACCCAGTCGGGGTGGGCGCGATAGTTGACGACCGCGGGAAGTTCTCGCTTGATTTGGTCAAGCGGCGGCGGGGGCGGCGGCTTGGGGTTCTCTCTTGCCTGGCGAACTGCCCAAATTGGCACATCGATGGGAACCGTGGCCCAGCACGATGGCAAGGGCGCGTCCTCCCAGCGGGTAATCGGCGCGCGCGGATCTTCCAGGTTGGGCAGGCAGCGCATGTATCCGGCAGGGAGCGCGGGATACCCGGATGGCGCTTTCAGCATCGTGCCCAACTCGCGCGCCATGCGCTCTGCATCGAACCCGCGACCGTGCTTGTTGCAAGTGTCGGACAGATCGAAGACTGACTCCCGGTCCAGGTTGATGGGAACCGTTCCGCCATAGGCGCGGGAGTAAGTCAGCGGCATTTTGGTGAACGGGGTTGGCCGGAAGCAGGCCTTGCGGTTGGGCGCCCAGGATCGGTCGCCGAAGACAAGGATCTCGCGGCGCACCTTGCCCACGGTCAAGGCCGCGGTCAGCGCGGAGCACGGGCGTTCGCGCGGGGCATATGCGTGCCCCAAGAGAATGACCTCCAGCGCGGCATCGATGCGCGGCTGCAGGTCAGCCGGGAGATCCCCGAGAGGCGTCTTCTCATCCTGCGCGAGCAGGGGAAACGGCTCCTGGGTATCGAGATCGACCCGTCCTTGGCTGTCGAAGCGGAAGGTGGCCTTGGCGGTCAGCAGACCTATCCGTTGGGTCGAGCCTTCGAAGTCGGAGGTCGTGACCGTGGCCGGAACCGCTGTCTGATTGACCAGTCGCACTGACTGGTTTTCGGCAACGGCGCGAACTAGTTGCTTCCTATCGAGAAGAAGCTACCCGAACTTGCCGGAAATGTAGTCGTGCAACTGATCGATGAGACTCTGCTTCTCGGAGATGATGGCCTTGACCACGTCGCCGATCGAGATCAGGCCCACGAAGCGCGAGCCCTCGAACACCGGCAAATGGCGCACGTGCTTCGCGGTCATCAGGACCATGCAGTCTTCCAGTGTATTTGTGGGCGCAACCGTGTGCATGCGCTTGACCGGCGTCATGATTTCTTCCACCGGGGTTTCGCGTGAATGCTTGCCCTGCAGCGGGATCTTCCGAGCATAGTCACGCTCGGACAGAATTCCTCGCACCGCCCCGGTTTCATCGAGCACCATGACCGCGCCGATCTGCATTTCGCTCATCAGCTTGAGCGCGTCGAACACCATCGCCCTGGGGTTGATGGAGCAAATCGTTTGGTCCTTGGCCGCCAGAATGTCCCTGACTGTCTTCATCGCGCTTCCTCCCTTGTCCCGCGCCCGGGTCTTCATGTGAGTATACCGCCCCCTGGGATGCGGAGCCGGGGGGCGTGGTGGAAGCAGCGACTATTCTAGTGGCCCGGGAGTTGCAAGAGAGCAGGTTATGACAGGGAAACGAGGTCTCCTAGTCTTTGCCTTGACTGCCCTTGCGCTCATGCAAGCGCGCGAGGCAATTGCCGAGAGCGGTCGCTGTTTCGACCTTGCCCTGCCCATCCTGGAGAAGCTGCTTGCCCCAGGCAACGTGCAACGGGTCTTCATTCAGGCGAAAGTCTAGCAGGCGAGGGGGATTGACCTCGCCCAGACGAATCGGCGATAACTCTACTTCGCAGTGATCATCGTACAGAAATTCGGCGGCACGTCTGTCGGCACAGTCGAGCGCATCAAGAACGTCGCGCGCCGCTGCTTGGCCACGCAACGCAAGGGCCACAAGGTGGCGGTCATTGTTTCGGCCATGTCGGGCGAAACCAATCGGCTGCTGGCCCTCGCACAGCAGATGCATGTCGAGCCCGACGAGCGTGAGCTGGACGTGATCGCCTCCACCGGCGAGCAGGTGTCGGTCGGTTTGCTCGCCCTGGCCATTCACGCCGAGGGCGGCAAGGCGGTGTCATTGCTCGGTCACCAGATCCGCGTGC
>PMJE01000133.1 GCA_003157315.1 Myxococcales bacterium
CAATCTCGACAAGCAACCCACGGTCGTGCACAGGCCGGATGGCAGCACCATCAACTTCACGTACGACTCGGCGGGGAGGCTGAGCACGGTGACGTATCCGGCAGGACCGTCGACGAGCGATGGCAACATCACAGTCACGAGAAGCTACAACCCGACAACGGGGAAACTGGCCGGCCTGAGCACGAGCGACGGGCAGACGGTGAGCTATGGGTACGATGGGCGGCTGCTGACGTCGACTACATGGAGCGGGACCGTCGCAGGAAGCGTGAGCCGGACTTACAACAACGACTTCCGCGTGGCAACGGAATTGGTGAACGGCGCGAACAGCGTAGCCTTTGGGTATGACAACGACGGGCTACTTACGAGCGCCGACGGACTGAGCATTGTACGGGACGCGACCAATGGCAGGATTTCGGACACCACCGTCGGTGGCGTGACCGATCATCGTACTTACGATACCGTGGGGAAAGTCGCCACGTACGAGGCGAAATTTGGAACGACGTCATTGTACTCGGTCTCGTATGTGCGCGATGCGCTCGACCGGATCGCGGAGAAGACCGAGACCCTCCAGGGCACCACCACCGTATGGGACTATAGCTATGACTCGGCTGGGCGGCTCTGGCAGGTCAAGCAGAATGGCGTGTTGACGGCTACGTACCTCTACAATGCCAACGGGAGCAGGCTCAGCAGGATCACGCCAAGCGGGACTGAAACGGCCACCTACGATGACCAGGACAGACTGCTAACCTTCGGCAAGTGGGCCTATGCGTACACCGCCAATGGGGAGTTGCGAACGAAAACGGACACGACCACGGGGGCGGTGACCACATATGGCTATGACGGGGCTGGAAACTTGCGGAAGGTTGTCTTGCCGGATGGGAGTGTAATTGAGTACGTCATCGACGCCGTTGGACGTCGGGTTGCCAAGAAGATCAACGGCACCATGACCAGGCGGTGGCTCTACCAGGGGGAACTGATGCCTGCAGCGGAGCTGGACGGTGCCGGCACGCTCCTGGCCAGATATGTCGATGGCGTGACGGTGAAGGGAACCACGTCCTACAAGGTCGTTGCAGATAACCTGGGGACGCCGAAATTGCTGGTCAACGCAACCACTGGTGTGGTGGCGCAGCGGCTGGAGATCGACGAGTGGGGACAAGTGACGGCGGACAGCAACGTCGGCTTCCAGGCATTTGGCTTCGCCCACGGGATCTACGACCCCGACACGGGGTTGGTGAGATTCGGCGCGCGGGACTACGACCCCGTGGTCGGTCGGTGGACGGCGAAGGATCCGACGCGGTTCGAGGGGGGGCTGGACCTTTACGGCTATGCGGCGAGCGACCCTGTAAACCGCCTCGACCCTACTGGTCGAAAGGTTGATTGGATAGGCCTTGTTTGCAACAATCCGAGCGCCTGGGGTGGGGCGTGTGCATTGGCGGGTTACCCGGACATCAGTCCATATACGCATCAGAATCGGAACGACTACAACGCGTGCCCCCCGACAGACCCGACGAATTCGTGTTCACAGGATCCTGGTTGGGGTGAGCCCCCCGGCGGGCGCACATGGAGCACGGTAGGCGACGGCAAACTTCGTGGTTCTGACGGCTCTGAATGCATCTATGATGAAACGGGTCGGCTGAAGAAGCTTGGATCGTACAACTTCGGAGCCAACCCGTGGACTTTGGCTCACGTGTGTCTGGACGTCCTTCCGTATTGTTGGTGGGGCGACTGATTGAATTCAGGGTTGTGATATGACGACCACTGGGGCTATTGAGTTGTTTAGAGTGCTTCTTGCGAAGCGGTTTCATAGCCGGCATTCTGCATTCGTTGCCCTAGCCCTGGTTTGGGGAGCTATCTACCCGATGTCGCTATTCTTCCATGGCGTGCGGTACGGCTGGTCCGCGCTTCAACCGTCAGGCTGGATATTGGCTTCACTCCCAATGGTGGTCATCTTGGGTCCGGCTACGCTATCGCACGCATTCTTCTATCTCTTCTACTATTTCGCTAGCCCAATCCCTGACGTCGCTCCTGGAGGGTGGGCTGTTCCTGTCTTCTACTGGCTAGGGCTTGTTGCCCTCAACTTTGCATTTGTGCGATCGAGACGACTCATCATCTTCTTGGCGATTGTGTTCATTGTGCTTTGCTCTACGGTGCGGAATTTCGAACTAGTAACGAAGATCTGCACGGTGACCTGATGGCTCCGAGCGCTATCTGTTCCGCGAGAGTGTGGTGCCAGTGACATATTCAGGGCCCCCTCCCACCACTGTCCCGGCTCGGCGCTCGCTTGCCACTGAAAGGTACACGGGGAAGGACTACATGAAGAGACTGCATGTCACATTCGAGGAATTCGAACTCAGCGGCATCACGGACAAGGTGCTTCTGGACAACATCAAGGTCGGCCAATGCTTCATCGCGGTCGACGCTGTCGGAAGCGGCAGCAAATGGCCCGTCTTTGAGAGGACTGAGACCGGATATCTCCGACGAGAAAGTGGGAAAGTCGAGTCCTACATCCCCGACCACTACAGCATCTACAGACTCAAGGAGTGAATCTCCTCGGCAGAGGCCCCGCGGCCCGACCGTGCCGTCTTCGCCGGTGCTTCACCCCAGCGCCATCATCATCTCGGCTTCGACCGCACGGTCGGGCCGCTCCATCGCGGTGGTGCGGGGCTCCCCAGCGCCACGGCCAGGCTCACGGTCACCGCGTCCCGGGCCATGCACCTGCGCTCGCGCGGGCATCGCGCGTGACTGCCGCTCATCTCCAGCTCGCTCCGGACGCATGGCCCGGGCCGCTCCATCATCCAGGCGCCCAGCGCCGATCTTCTCCTCGCCCCCGTGGCGCGCGCCGTGCACCCTCCGCCCGCAGCCTCGGCAGTGAACGCCGACCAACTCGGGCTCCGGGAGCACGTCGCACGTCGCTCCATCTGCGAAAGCGGCGCCGCTGGCTGTGTGCATCGCCTCGTTCTCGCGACTGGGCCGCGCCGGCCTCGCTCGCATGTACCCGTTGTGGCTGCGACGGCGCTCACCTTGTGCTCGCATTGGCCGCGCGGCCCAGTCGCTCCATCTCGGAAAGCGGCGACGCCAACCCACGGAAGACAGCGCGACGATCTTGCAGAACGCGGGTGGCGCGCGACTCGGGGCCAGCCTCGGCGCTCGGTCGATGCCGGGCCCGTCGCGCACGCATTGGCCGCCGTTCCCCCCGCCGCTCCTTCCCCCCTGGACCCCCCAACCTAGGCACCCCCTTTCCGCTCGCTTCGCTCGCTGAAAAGGAATCCCCAGGGGGGAAGGACGCTCTGGCTCGCCGGCGATCTGAGTGGCCGAGGACGGCCACCGCCGGCTCGCCTAGGGGGGAACGGCGCGCGACCACGGCTCCCCGGTCGCGCCCCTTCCCCGCCAGCCCCTGCCACCACCACGGGGGCCTGCGGCGTGCAAATGCGACGGGCCCGGCTGGCGCGGGGCAAGCATCACGTCTCGACCGACGGCGCGCACTCATGTCACCGCGGCCGCGGCGCTAGCTGGCGCCGCAGCCGCTCGCGCTTGCGCTCCCCGCCTCGACGGCGATCTTGGCCAGCACATCAGCGCGCCCGACCCGCGTCCCAGCGCCTGCAGCGCGGCTCGCTCCGCTGCCGACGGGCTTCGCTCGCCGCAGAGGAGGCAAGCGCTGGGCCGCTACGAAAAGTGCTTGGCTTCAGAGCGGCGGTCAGTGGCTTCGGCACCGTGGCGCGCGCCGTGCCGCCTTCGCCGCGAAACCAACGTGGCGCGCACATCGCGCAGGCTTCGGCCGCACGGTGCGCGCCACTCCATCCGGGAAAGCGGCCCAGCCTCGCGCTCAGCTATCGGTTTGCAACTCTGATAGGGCCCGCCGCAGCTCGGCCTCAATCCGCTCGTCGGAAAACCCGATGCGGTCGCGTAGCGGTCGAACGGTTTCATCGAGGCTCTGATCGGCGGTCTTGAAGCAGTCCTTCGCTGCTTCGAGCTCCGTGATCATGGCAGCGCGACCAGCCTCGGTCATGAAGTCCAGCGAGCGCTCCCGGAAGTACGCATGGGCAAGCCAGTTTCGCTTCTTGAGAGCGTCGACGAGGAGCTGTGCGAGCGAGTCCTGGACCGGGATGTGAACGCGGAGGTCGCGGATCAATCTGCCGAGCGTCAGCTCGAACTTCTGGTCCATGAAGGAGTCGACGTCAGCCGGTGAAAGGCGCTCGCCGCTCGCCAGGCGTGCGATCACCATGGCGTTGACCAAGCCATGCTCAAGAACCTGGGCCATGTACATCGCCAGGCCGAAATGGGCGTAGGTGTCGCGGATCTGATCGCCCTGGTCCATCGATCACCGCCGCATCCAACTCAGGCGGCGTCGCTATGGACCCTGCCCAGCAGGCCGTCGAGCACCTTGAGCACAGCTCGCCGTTGATCCTCGGGAAGTTGTTGGATCTGACGAAGCCGGCGCCAGAGGCGCATCTCGCCGCCGCCGCGTGGGGCATCGACAGCCTGGGCGCCGGCTGTGCCGACAAGCTGATCGGCCGAGATGCCGAGGGCCTTGGCGAAAGCAGCGAGCTGCTCGGGCGACGGCGTTCCACCCTGGATCTCGTAGTAGGCGACCATGCGTTTGGACAAGCCCACCTTGCGCCCCAGCTGCTCCAGGGTGAAACCGCTGGCAGCGCGGAAGCGGCGCAGACGGGCGCCGAAGGTTTCGGGAGGCTTCGCGAGGGACTTGGCCATGATGGCAAAGATCCTACCCAGGGAATCGCAGGAACCTTGGCTTGGTGGGTACATTTTGCTTGATCCAAAGTTACACGCCATGTAACCTGTGCGCAAGATGAGGGGACAACCTGAAAAGCAGATCGCCGAGCCCAGAAAGCTCTTGACAGGTTTTTTCGAGAAGCCGCTTTCGCGGCCCGAACTCATGCATCAGCTCGCCGAAGCCGGCCTCGAGCTGTGGCATGCCCCCGAAGGCTTCTGGGCTGTGCGGCTGAAACCAGCGCCGGTGTTTCGGCCGGGGCGTCGATCCTTGCGGAGGACGAAGTGAAGCTGATCTGCGGGGAATGCCGGCGGGTGGTGGACGTGCGGAAGAAGGACATCGAGGAGGTATGCGTGTGCATCGAGGGGTGTCGACCGATCTTGGTGCGAAGGGAACATGAGGATGCCAAGCACCTGATGTGTCCCTTCTGCACGGTCGAGGGAAATGGCGTGTTCTGGCTGGCTCGGCTGAACAAGCTGGATCGAGCCGCAAATCAGGGAGAGGCAGCATGATTCCTGCCGTCGAAGTGGCCCGGGTGAAGAACGGCACCAACCTGGTGGCGCTGATCCAGTCGAAGGGAATCGAGCTGAAGAAGAAGGGTCGGTCGTGGCAGGGGCGCTGCCCTTTCCACGCTGACGGCAAGACGCCGTCGCTGTCGGTGACGCCGGACAAAGGGCTGTGGAAGTGTTTTGGCTGCGGCGTGGGCGGCGACGCGATCCGCTTCGTCGAGCTTTTCGACAAGCTGAGCTTCCGCGAGGCCACGATCAAGCTGGGCGGTAAGACCACCGTGCTGAAGAAGGAAGCGGTTAAAGAGAGAAACCAGACGGCGACGGTAGTCCCGCTTCCGCGAACACCGGCAGAATCCAAGCTCATCGAGCGCGTGGTGGATTTCTACCGGCGGAGCTTCGAGGACGACGGGCGGGGCGCGGCGTACCTGCGTGAACAGCGTGGAATTCGGGACACGTCGATCTTCGAGACGTATCGGCTGGGGCTGTGTACGGGGAAACTCCGCGAGACTTTGCCGCCCTCGGGAGAAATCGTCGATGGTCTGCGCTCTCTCGGCGTGATCAACGATCGCGGCGTCGAGATCTTCTACGGATGCATCGTCTTCCCCATGCTGGGCGAGAGCGGCGAGGTGGTGAGCCTGTACGGCCGGCGCATATTGGAGGGCGAGACGCGGCACCTGTACTTGCCCGGCCCGCGGCGCGGGATCTTCAACCGGCACTCGGCCAAGGCGCGCGAAGTGATCCTGGTCGAAGGCATTGTCGATGCGGTGGCGCTGATCTCGTGCGGGTACGCCAACGCCTTGCCTCTCGACGGAACCGAGGGCCTGCGCGAAGAGCACCTGGCTTTGCTGCGCGCAGAGCACGTCGCCGAAGTGTACCTGTGCCTCGACGGTGATGCCGCGGGCCGGGCAGCGGCCGAGAAGGTGGCGGCGAAGCTGCGCGATGCCGGCATCACGGTGCACGTGGTGTCGCTGCCCGACGGGAAAGATCCCGCGGATCTCATAAAGGACGGCGGCGGGCGTGCCTTCGAGGCAGTTTTGCGGGCAGCAGATCCGTCGGTGGGCGAGCGGCAGTCGATGCCGTTTCACGCGAGCAAGCACGGGTACGCGCGCACGGCCGAGGGCTTTCGCGTGACCCTCGGGGGTGAGCGGGTGTACGAGGTGCGCGGGATCGCGCGTGCGCCTGGACACCTGCGCTGCGCGGTGCGAGCGGCGCGCGGGGCGCGGTTTCACCTGGATGCGCTGGATCTGTATTCGGCGCGATCGCGGCAGGCGCTGGTGCGCGCGGCAGCCTCGATCTTCGGCGTGGCCGAGCCCGTGGTGAATGAAGATCTCGGCCGCGTGGTCGAGTACGCGGAGACATGGGAGCCGCTGGAAACGCCGGCGGTCGTCACCGTCGAGGTGCCACCGGCGGAGAAGGCCGAGGCGCTGGCGGTGTTGCGTGCGCCGGACTTGCTTGATCGCATCCGCCTCGACCTGGGCGGATTGCCCGGCGGAGACTCGGACAACCGCCTGCTCGGCTACTTGGCGGCGCTGTCGCGCAAGCTGGCCGAGCCGCTGTCGGTGCTGGTGCTGTCGCGGGCAGCGGCGGGCAAGTCTCACCTGGCCGACGCCATCACGCGGCTGGTGCCGGCGGAAGATCTGCGCAAGTACACGCGGGTCACGGGCCAGGCGCTCTTCTATTCGGAAGAGGACGCGCTCAAGCACAAGCTGGTGGCCATCGAGGAAGCGGCGGGCGCGGAGGAGGCGGCGTATTCGATTCGAACCTTGCAGTCGGCGGGCGAGCTAACCGTGGCGGTGACCACGAAGGATCCACGCGACGGGCGCATGCGCACCGACGAGTACAAAGTGAAAGGCCCGGCCAGCTTTCTGGTGACGTCGACTTCTAGCGAGCTCGACCCCGAAACGCAGAGCCGATTCTTGGTGGTGACCGTCGACGAATCGAAGGCAGCGACGGCGCGGATCTTGGTCGCGCAGCGGGAAGCCGGGACGATCGAAGGCCTGCGGCGGCGACGCGAGGACGACACCACGGCACGGCGGCACCAGGCCATGCAGCGGCTGCTGGATCCGGTCGAAGTCGTGATCCCGTTTGCCCGAAAGCTGCGCTTTCCGTCGGAGACACTGCGGGCGCGGCGCGACCACAAGAAATATCTCGGGCTGATCCAGACGGTGGCGTTTGTGCACCAGCACCAGCGCGAGCGGAAGGTGGTCGATGTGGCAGGCGAGCGCGTGGAGTACGTCGAGGCACGCCCGTCAGACGTGGCCTTCGTCAATCGCCTGGCCGGGGCAGCTTTCGCGCGAACTCTCGACGACATCTCGCCGCAGGGAAGGGCGTTGCTTGGTGAGATCAAGACCCTCTGCGAGGAACAAGCCCAGGGCGAGGTGCTCGACGAGTACACTTTCAAACGCCGCGATCTGCGACGGGTATCACGCTGGTCGGAGACGCAGCTCCGGCAGTATCTCGGAGAACTGGAGCAGCACGAGCTGGTCGAGCCAGTCATCGGACGCCAGGGCAAGGAGTACCTGTATCACCTGGCCTACGACGAGGAAGGCCGGGCGCTGNNTGCATACTTCGCGGACTTCGCGGTACTTCGCGGAACGGCCCGCGAAGTGCAACTGCGCGCAGAGACTCAGTTTACCCCCACCCTTCGCGGATCTGGGGGAGGCATATACCCCCATTGAGAAATGGCCCGAAGTACTCGTAGCCCGCGAGGGACAGTAATTGTACGTCGCGGACGAGCGTGAGGGTTTCCGTCGCTGGCTGGAGGCGCGCAAGGTGTCGCCGGCCACGGTGGCGATCTACCTGAGCGGGCTGGCTCGCTTCGAGGATGGGCACGCAGACGTGGATCTGCGCGCGGTCACCAGGCAGGACATCGAGGGGCACGCGGCGGCGCTCAAGAGCGCTGGTTTGGCACCGTCGACGGTGCACATCTGGCTGCGTGGGCTCGGGCGCTTCTTCGAGTATTTGGTCGAGGCGCAGCGGCTGCTGGTGTCGCCGATGTCTGGGCTGCGATGGAAGACGCCCAAAATTCTGCCCGGCCCGTCGCTGACGGAGAAGCAGGCCGACCGCTTGCTCTCGACGCCCAACACCGGCTTGCCCCAAGGTATCCGCGACCGTGCCGTGCTCGAGCTGTGCTACGCGACTGGGCTGCGACGCAAAGAAGTGTGCGGGCTCGCGGTCTACGATATCGACCTCGACGGTGGCGTGGTGCGGGTCCGGCATGGCAAGGGCGACCGCGAGCGCCTGGTGCCGCTCTCGCACGAAGCGTGCAAGTGGCTGGGCGAATATTTGCGCGAGATTCGCCCTCGGGCTGCGCGACGCAATTCGATCGTGCGCGCGCTCTTCCTCGGGCGCAGTGGACAGGGACTGACCCCAGGCGCCCTCGATCAGATCCTGCTCAAGCACAGTCAGATGGCGGGGCTGCGGCGGGTGTCGTGCCACGCGCTCCGGCGGACAGTCGCGACGGCGCTCCTGCGTGGCGGGGCCGACGTGGTGTCTGTGTCGGAAGTACTGGGCCACGCAAATCTCAAGACGACGGAGCGCTACACGCGCGTGGTCGCGGCCGACGTGCGCGCGGTGCACGCGCGAACGCATCCTCGAAGATGAGCATCCCGCGCGATCTTGGCGAGCCTCTGCTGGTGGCCCTGGCCCAGGGGCTGGGGCTGTCGCACGCGCCGAACACCGTCGCTGGCTACGTGTATCGGCTACGCAAGCTCTTTGTCTTTCTGCGGGTGCGCGGCATCGAGGATGCGGGCCGGGTGTCCACGGCTGATCTGCAAGCTTTCCGCGAACACTTGGCCGAGACACCGACGGAGCACGGCCCACCAACGCCGGGCCATCTCAACAACGCGCTCAAAGCGGTGAAGGCGATGTATCGCTGGCTGTGCGATTCCGACGTGATCGCCCACGATCCAGCGCGGCGACTGCGCTTCGTGCGCGAGCCTCGGCGCCTGCCACGCACGATCTTGTCTGCCGCCGAAGCAGTGAAAATGTGCGAGGCGCCGGATGTCGGCACCGCTCTCGGCGTGCGCGACCGGGTAGCCATAGAGATCTTGTACGCAACAGGGCTGCGGCGAGCCGAGCTGCTGGCGCTGAACCTGGGCGACATCTCCGTCGAGGACATGGTGGTCCGCGTCCGTCGTGGCAAGGGCGGCAAGGGGCGTGTGGCGCCCTTCGGCCGGCCCGCGGCCACGGTGCTGGACAAATATCTGCGCTGGGTACGGCCTGAACTTGCGCACGGGCGATTGAAAGAAGAAGCCCTGCTCGTGTCCTATTCCGGGCGGCGGCTCGACCGTCTCACCCTGGGAGAAATCGTGGCCAGCGCCGCGCGCGCCGCCGGCATCGAGCGGCGAGTGACTCCGCACAGCCTACGCCACGCCTGCGCGACCCACATGCTGGAAAACGGCGCGGACCTGCGCCACCTGCAAGAACTGCTCGGCCACGCCAGCCTGAGCACGACCCAGATCTACACGCACCTGTCCCTGCGCCACCTGCGCGAGACCTACGCGAGATGCCACCCGAGAGAGCGCGGTACTCTGGCGCCGTCGGAGGATCCGAGCAAGTGAGCGCTCACGCCGGAGAAAGCGTCTTCGTGCTACGCTTGAGATACGGAGGCAGTCCGATGGCCACACCGCAAACACAAATTCCGAAAGCGCTGGAAGAGGCGCTGGCAAAGCTGAGACACGACCCGTCGCATCCGGTGCGTGCGCACCTGGATGAGCTGGACGTGGAGTTGCGGGTGGTCACCGCTCGCAGGGATGAGCCGGCGCCCGGCCTGGGTGATCGCATGGCAGCGGCGGGACCGTGGGAAGGCGAGTCCACCGAGGAGATCATCCGGATTCTGCGTGAGGGACGGGACGCTGGTGGAAACGCGGAGACGCCTGAAATCCTGTGACTTGGCTGCTCGACACCAACACGCTGGTCTACATCCTGAACGGTGAGGCAGGCGTCCGCGCCCGGGCCAATGAAGCCGGGCGAGTTGGACGAGTGGTGACCAGTATCGTCGTGGTGGCGGAGCTGCTTTACGGCGTGGAGCGCTCCACGCGACGGGACGCGAACCGCCGTCACTTGGAGAAGGAATTGGAGCCGCTGGAGATCGTGCCGCTCAGCCTCGGGGCAGCGGCGCATTTTGGGCGCTTGAAGGCTGAACTTCGCGCGAAGGGCATCAACAAAGCAGACCTGGACATGCTGATCGCGGCGACCGCGCTTGACCTGGGGGCCACGCTGGTGACAAACGACGGCGCCTTGCTCGACGGTACGATCTCCGGTCTCACCGTCGAGAACTGGAAAGTCTGAGAGCAGGATTGGCGCGCGGAAGCCCGACCGGGACTTCCCCTCTTCAACTGCTCTTGCCGGCCAGCGGCTTCGGGAGGATGATCCTTTCCGTGCCGAGCGCACTCGCCAAGAACTGCGGATCCCGTCGCACGCGTAGCTTCGCGGCTTCGCGGAAAACCGCTGATCCGCGGACCGAAAAATGCAGCCTGCTTGTCAATCTCGACAAGCAACCCACGGTCATTCACCGGCCGGATGGCAGCACGATCAACTTCACGTACGACAGCGCAGGGCGGTTGAGCATGACGACGTATCCGTCGGTGAATGGGAATGTGGT
>PMJE01000463.1 GCA_003157315.1 Myxococcales bacterium
CCGCTCCCATCGGGCCGCCTCCAGGGCGCTCCGCTGCTCCCCGACCTTGACCAGGGTGCGGGCCAGCACATCCCGCTCCTGCTGTGCCTGCTCTTTCTCGTGGCTGGCCGCGTCCTGCTCGCGCCGCAGCCGCTCCAACTCCTCCAAGCGGATGGTCCCTTGCTTCTGCGCGAGCTCGAGGTCGTGCTCGGAAACGGCCAGTGCAGTTTCCAGTTCCTCTACCCAACGGTGGCGCAGGAAAAGCTGTAGCCGAATGGCGTCGGGATCGTAGGCGGTCAGCGTGGCGGGGTCGCGAATAGGGCGGTCCCCCGACTCCACGCCGTCGCGCTGCATGTGCCAGTCAAGCGCGCCCTCGGCCGGATCCCAGCCCGGTTGGCGTTCTTGCAGAATCTTGCGCTCGCCCTGGGCCTGGTTGCGAATGGGGTAAAGACGCACCAGGAAGCGGACGGGAAAAACCCGGCGTTCCGGCACCATGGCCTCGTGCCCGCCGGACGAAACCAGATCCACCTGCGATCTCTTCCAGGCGTTGATGCGCGGCCGGTCGTGACGGCGCGCCGGCTCGCAATAACGGAAGGTTGTGCGCAGGTCGTCTCCCTTGCGGTAATTGTCGTCGGTGGGCGGAAAGGCGAACGCCGCGAAATCGATGGCGTTGTAACCGGCCGCGTGTACCCGCCGGATGGCCCGGCACAGGTCGAGGTGCGGCCACGGGCTCTCGCGAAACTCGTCAGCGTCTTGGTGGATGAACCAGTCACCATCCAATTCCTGCGCCAGCTTCTGCTTGCGCTCCAGGATGCGATTCCAGCTTGACCGTTGGGCGTCTTGCGCGGGAAAGCCCGATTCGTCGGAAAAGCGCTCGATCGCGATCAGGCCCTTGCCGACAAACCGTTGGGCTTCCGCCACCGTACCGTCGGTGGAAGCGCGATCGATGAGGTACACCGACACACCCTGCTCGATAAGGTGCTGGATGGACAACCCGATGATGTCCTCCTCGTTGTAGGCGGCCATGATGGCCGTGACCGAGAAGCTGCCTGGCGCGTCCACGCGATCCTCAGCCCGCGGCCTTCTCGGCCGTCTGCGCCTGAACGTGGAAGAAACAAGCCTGTTTTTCTCGATGTCCCATCTCGTCTGGGTCTCCCCACCAATCGGGTCTTATATCACTACGCCCCGGTGCCTGCCATTTGCCTGCGGCAAGTCGAAATCCGTCCGGGTGCGGACAGGCAGCTCTATGGACGAACCGGAGGCGCGCTCTTGGGCTTGTCCGTGACCTTGCCCGCGCTCTTGCCCACAAAGCCGATCTGACGGTATTCAGGGTCGGCATCAGGTTCTCGATGGCGGAGTACAGGGAAACGATGCCTTTGCGATGGGCCTCGATGCTCTTGTCGTGAGCCGCGAACTTCTGGTCTATCTTTCGCTCCAGCTCGTCGACCTGGGCGGCGAGCTGTCGGTTTGTGGCAAGGATGCGCCGGAACCGGACGAACGCCCGCACCACCAGGATACTCATTTCCACGGCTCTGGGCGAGTTCAGCACCGAGGCAACCATGAGCGCGCCATGTTCGGTGAAGGCGGTCGGAAGTTTCCGCTTCCCTCCCCACTGCAAACTTGAAGTCGCAAATTGCGACTTCAAGTTGGCGAACTCTCCGCGGGCGAGCTGGAAGGCGAAGTCGGGTGGAAACCGGCCGGCATTCCGCTTCACCTGCTCGTTCAGTCTCTTGACGGGCACGCCGTACAAGGCGGCTAGGTCGGAATCGAGGATGACTTTCTGTCCGCGCAGAATGAGGATCGTTTGCTCCACCCGTTCCACCGGGACAAGGCTGGTTTCGGTCACGGTCGGTCTCCCGACGCGGGCGCGTCCTTGTACTGCGTCCAGCCGTTCTGGTCGTGGCATACCCTGTTTTCGGCAATAGCGAGAAATAGTTGTGGCACGCTCGCTGGCCCATGCGCGCGGCCGCTCACGAGAGATTGCCCGCTTGCTCGTCGCCGTCCGAGATCTGGACGCCGTCGGCAACGGCAATGATCCCCAGCACCTATGACCATGCCCACATTCACCTCTTCACTGCTCCCATTTGCCGCACTTCTGAATATGTCACTGGCACTCCTCTGAGGCCGCGCACTCCTCTGAGGCCGCAGACGGTTCCTTGCCGGTGGGTTATCCTGGCCGCTCATGATTCGGGTTTGCTGCTCCAACCGCACGGAATCGCTGTTGCAGGCGTTCGTGCGCAACCTGCAGCGCGAACGGCAGAGCGAAGGTCTATTCGCGCCGGTGCGTGTGGTGGTGCCCAACCGCAATGTGGAAACCTACCTGCGCCTGGGCCTGGCGCGGGCGTGTGGAATTGCGGCCAATTTGCAGGTCACGTTTCTGCGCAGGCTGCTGGCCCATGTGGCTGAACAGGCGATTCCCAACGGCCGCGTGGTGGATGCGCAACAGATCGAGGGTCACCTGCTGGCGCTGTTTCATGACGATGGCCTTCTCGGACAGCCAGCGATGGCGCCGGTACGCGAATATATTCTTGCGGGCGGTGAAGCGCGCGACGCGATTGACCGCCGCCGCTGCCAGCTCGCCTTCCGGCTGGGTCCGCTGTTCGAGGAATACGCGGCGTCGCGAGCCGAAATGGTCAAGACGTGGGAGACAGGCACCAGCCTCGAAGATCGCCTGTTTGCCGCGACCGAAGTCTGGCAGCGCACGCTCTGGCTGGCCATCTTCGGCCCGACCGGCCGCATCGCCCTTCGCTCGCAAGCCGAGGGCGTGACCTGGTTACGCATCGACGAGCTGCTGGCGCGCGCCGAGGCGCAGGGCAAGCTGGCGGCGGAAAAGCTGGGGCCGCGCTTGCACCTGTTCGGCGTGTCCTACGCGGCGCCTTCCTACCATCGCATGCTGGCTGCGCTCGGCCGCCACATCGAGGTGTTTCTCTACACGCTCAACCCCTGCCGCGAATTCTGGGAAGACGTCGAAACAACCTCCGAGGTGCGCCGCCGCGTCGCTAAAACGCCGCAAGCAGACTACGCGCTCGACGATCCTTTTGCTCTGCTCTCTCAATCCGAGAATCTCGCTTTGCGACTGTGGGGCCGGCCGGGCCGCGAAAACCTGCGCCTGCTCAGCCAGCTCGACTGCGACTTCGAGGAACACTTCGCAGCCTCGCCTAACCCCACGCTGCTCGGCCGCTTGCAGAACGACATTCTGGACCGGGTGGCAAGCACCGCGCCCGACCCAACCCTGCGCGCCGACGACAGTCTGCAAATATTGGCCTGCCCGGGCATTCGCCGCGAGCTAGAGGTAGTGGCGGCCGAGATTTGGGGTTGCCTGCGCAGCCAGCCCGATCTGCGCTGCAACGACATCGCAGTCATCGTGCCCGAGTCGCGCAAGGACGCCTATCTTTCGCAGGTGGGCGCGGTGTTTGCCGAGAGCCACGACCTGCCCCACCACGTGGTGGACCTGCCGCTGGCCGGTGGGCACAGATTGGCCGAGGCCGCGCAAATGCTGCTCGACTTGCCGTTCTCGTCGTTCTCGCGCAAAGAGCTGGTGCCTCTGCTCACCCATCCGTCGCTGATGGCGCGTTTTCCCGAGGAGCGGCCCGCGGACTGGCTGCGTCTGATCGACGAGCTGGGTATCGTGCGCGGAGCCGAGCAACGCGATCTGGCCGGCAGTTACCTGGATCGCGATCTCTACACCTGGGATCAGGGCCTGCGCCGGCTGGCCCTGGGCGCGTTCATGCTGGGGGAACGCAGCGGCGAGCAGGCCGCAGTCACTCTCGACGGCAATCAGTACTTGCCCGTCGAGACTGCGCCGGACGAGCGCGCCGGCGCGCTCAGCTTGGCGATGCTGGTCCGTTCGCTCATCGCCGATGCCCGCTTTGCCGCGGGAATCGACGGCGCTGCTCAACGGCCGCTGCGCGAGTGGTTGGCCTTCATCCGCGGCATGCTGGCCACCTACTTGCAACCCATCGATGATGCCGAGGAAGGACTGCTCGGCCGCTGCCGGGCAACGCTGGACGATCTCGACGGCGTGGGGCTGCAGGACTTGCCGGTCAGCTACCGGATGGCGGCCGAGCTGGCGCGCAACGCACTCGCGTCCATCCCCGGCTCGCGCGGCCAATACCTCGCGCGCGGCGTGACCGTCGCGTCGTTCGTGCCCATGCGGGCGATTCCCTTCCGCGTGGTCTTCGTGCTTGGGTTGAGCCAGGGCGATTTTCCGCGGAGCGCACGCCGCGGGGATCTGGATTTGCGCGAGGCCCGGCGCGAACCGGGCGACGTCACACCCCGCGAGCAGGATCTCTATATGTTTTTGGAGACGCTGCTGTGTGCGCGCGACCGGCTGGTGCTTTCCTACCTGGGCCGCGACGAGATCACGGGCGAGGAGCTACCGCCATCGCCGGTGGTGCTCGAGTTGCGCGAGATCCTGTCGAGCGGCTATCTTGCGGCTGGCGAGGTAGAAAGGCTGTTCGATGGTGCGAAGCCGCCGTTGCGTCGCTACGCCGACCTCGAGCGTCTGGACGCCCTGCCACTCGCGCGCGCCGAACATGCGGCCCGGGGCTTGGGCGATTCCTTGCGCGCGTCGTTGCCAGCAGGAACAGCCGCTCCGGCTAGCGTCGACGATCTTCGCTTTTCGCTTTCCCCCGCCGCTTTTTCCGAGGTGGCGGCCCGCTTGTCACTGCCTACGCGCCTGGCAGCCGAGCCGAGCGAAGAAGCCAGCAAGCTGATCGTCACTCTCGCGGATCTGCGTCACTTCCTCGAGGATCCTTTGCAGGGCTCGGCGTGCTTTCGCCTGCGCTTGCGTGAAACCCTGGGCGACGACCAGTTGGCCGACCGCGAAGATGAGTCCTTTGCTACGAACGCGTTGGAGCGTACGACCCGTTTGCGCGAAGCCATGATCGGCGCTGTCTTGGCGTCGGAATCGGTGCCATCGACCGAGGCAGTGGCCGCCCGCTACGACGGAATCTGTCTGCGGGAAGAGCTGGCGGGGCGCGGGCCGGCCGGGCTGTTCCGCGAGGCGGAACGCACGCTTCACGCGGACATCTTGAACAAGTGGGCCGAGCAGCTCGGCGGCATTGCGCATGGCGGGCGGTTGCGCGGACAGGTGTTGCACTTTGGCCAGGCATTTGAAGATGAGGACGCACGCGAAATCCTGCCGGCCATCACAATCGAGCTAGGTGCAGAGGGAGCGCAACTTCCGCGGCAGGTAGAATTGCACGGCCGCACCAGCGTTCTGGTTGAATCCGCGGGCCTGCCGCGCGCCTCGGTCATTTTCACTTGCCGAGCGCGGGACAATGACGAGCAGACCCGGCTCGACAAAGAATCTCTGGCCGCGTTTTTCGACCACGTAGCGCTGGCAGCGGCCGGACTGTCGCAGGGCCAGGCTGGCCACCGCGGGTTGATCCTGCTCACCCACGGCGCCGGTCAGGAGATCGAAGAGTACCGCTTTGCCCATTTGGGCATGGCGCGCGCGCGCGAATATTTGGCGCACTTGGTGCGCGACCTGCTGACTGGGACGCTTGGTCCTTCCGGCGAGCCCACCGGTCTTCACCCCTATGTCCTGCCCTGCGAGGCCGTGTTCCTCGCCCGGCGCGCAGGGATTTTGGCTGGGGATGAGGCTGCGAGTCTCTGCCAGCAGTACCGTGAAGGTGGCTCCTATCGCTTCAGCACGCTGAGAGGACCGATCCGGGACCCAGCTACTCGGTGGAATCCGCCGCCAGCGGAAGCGGCTGCGCGCATGGTCGCCGAGCGCTTCGGCCTCTTCTTTGAATTGGAAACCGGGGCCAAATGAGCGCCGTGGTCCGCTATCCTCGACCGCCCGAGCTCAATCAATTGGGCACCCGGCATGCCGTGGTCGAGGCNNGTCGAGTTGCTGCTCAATCACGGCGCGCGCATCGAGGAGATCCTGGTCGTCACCTTCACTGAACGCGCCACTGCCGAGCTTTGCCTGCGACTGCGCAAGAAGCTGAGCGAGCTTTGCCATCTTTCGGCCGACCGTCCCGACACTGCCAGGCTGCCCGACCAGGAATGCTGGCTGATTGACGAGACGGCGCGCGCCCGGCTGAGCGACGCTTTGCTGGCACTGGATCGGGCCACCATCTCGACAATCCATGGATTCTGTCTCGGGATTCTGGGGGACCACGCTTTTCTGCACCAACGCATGTTCGACGAGCAAGCGGTGGACGAGAGTGGCGCCTTTCACACCGCCTTTGTCGAGTCCCTGCGCAGTGATTTTGCGGTTCGCCCCGAGCTGCAGCCCTATCTGCGCATCTTTCTGGCCGCCGGCCACACCGCTGCCCACTTGGAAAGTGCGCTGCACGCTTGCGCGAGGGAGCTGGCCCGCATCTTCCCGCCGCGTCCCGGGGCTTTGCAGCCGGATTTCGACGAGCACGCACTGAACGTAGCCATCGCGGCATGGCCCGCGCAAGACGCGTGCGACCCAACGCTGGCCGAGCGGCTGAAGAAGTTCAAGGTTCACGGCCGAACGGTCGTGGCGGTCTGCTCTCGTCTGGCAGCGCTCACGCAGATCATGCTTGCCGCCCGCAACTCCGACACCGCAACCACTGTTCTCGGTGCTTTGCAGCGCTTTGCAGCGGACGACTCGCAGAAGGATGTCTGGGCCTATCTCCTCGATACGTTGGCAAAGGGCACGGCAGATCCTCGCGTACGCGAAGTGAGGGAGGCCCTGGCGAGCTTGGTGGCAGCCACGCCACCCTTCTTTGCGGCGCTGGCGCACAAATTCTTGCCACTGGTCAGCGCACGTTTGCAGGCGCGCAAGCGTGCGGTCGGACTCTACGATTTCCAGGACATGCTGACCCTGGTGGCGGAGCGCCTGGCCGACCAGAGCGCGCCGGCACAGTTGCTGCTTTCCACCTTGCGCCGCCGCTACAAGTTCGCGCTGATTGACGAATTCCAGGACACCGACGAGGTGCAGTGGTCCATCTTCCGGCGGCTCTTCTTCGAAAGCCGCGCTGGAAATGTTTTGACCGTCATTGGCGATCCCAAACAGGCCATCTACCGATTCCGCGGCGCTGACGTGCACACCTACCTGCGCGCGCGTGAGGAAATCCTGCAAGCCGGCGGCGCCCTGGTGAAGCTGGCGCAGAACTTCCGTTCGACCCAAGCGGTGATCGACGGATACAATGCCATATTCGACCAAGCCACCGGGTTTTTCCGGGCCGGGGCCGGCATCGACTACCACCAGCCTGTGACCTGTGGTCACCCCGATCGACGCCTTTGCCGGACCAGCGCACAGCCAGCGCCCGGCGTGGTGGTGCTGGATGTTCAGCCCGCGGGCGACACCACCGCGGTGGCCGACACTAGGCGCGCCTTGCGGCGCCAGATGGTGGAGGAGATTCGCGGCTTGCTTTCTCAGGACGGGGCGCTCTTCGTCCAGGATGTGGATGACAGGCGGCCAATCGCAGCCCGCGACATCTTCGTGCTCGCCTTTACCAACACTGAATGTGAGGAGATCGGCGAAGCGCTACGGGCTGCGGGCCTGCCCTTCGCCTTCTACAAGCAGGACAACCTGTTCCAAACCAGCCAGGCCGCCGACGTGCTGGACCTCTTGCGCGCCATTGCCGAGCCGGAGGATCACACCCTGCGGCTGCGCGCTTTCTTGACGGCATTTTTCGGCTTCGACCTGGCTGACTTGGCGAATCGGAATCGGCCTGATGACCCCTTGCTGCGCCAGCTTTGGCAGTGGCGCGATTTGGCCCTGACCGGCGACTTTGGCGCTTTCTTTTCTGCCATCCTGGGACAAAGCGGGATTGTGTGCCGCGAGGTTTGTTTGAGCCGCAGTGAACGAGCCCTGACCAATTACCTGCACATTTTCGAGATTTTGCAGGAAGAGGCGGCGCGCACACATGCGACCCTGCGCGAACTCGTGGAAACATTGGGCGCGTATGTCAACCAGACGCGCCTACCACCAGGCGACCAGGGAAACCTGCAGCGACTGGAAAGCGACAGCCAAGCCGTGCAGGTGATGACTGTACACAAGGCCAAGGGTCTGGAGGCTGACATCGTTTTCTTGTACGGCGGACTCGGCCGGAGGACGAGTGGTTCACTCAGCGTCTTCCACGATCGCGACGGCCAGCGGGTGGTTCACCTGGGCTCGCTCACCCCGGAGCAAGAAGAGCGCTACAGCAACGAGGCCGCCGACGAGGACCGTCGCTTGCTCTATGTGGCGCTCACCCGCGCCCGCGCTCGCCTCTACCTTCCGCGCTGCCCAGACGGATTGCGCGCCTTCACCGGTCCGCAGCGATTTCTGCGCCCAATTCTCGACAAGCTGCTTGCGGACGCCACCGCCAGCAGGCTTTTCCAGCGCATTCCCGTGGCCTGTCCGGGCGAGCCGGCCTTGCCGCTGCCCGCTCTTGCACCGGCGGCGCTTTCGTCCTGGCAGCCACCCGAATTGCCAGCCGGCGTGCCCGCAGCCGAGTTCCAACGAATTGCGCGAGCGCGCGCCGGTTTTGTCGTCACATCGTACACCGGAGTGAAGCGCCGCCATGGCGGCTTCGTGGTGCCCGAGGAGCCGGCCGACTTGCCCACCGCCAACGAGCCAAGCGAACCCGACGCCCCCGGCCCGATTGACCCGCGCGAGCTTGCGCGCGGACGCCTGTCCGGGATCTTCTTGCACGCCGTCCTGGAACAGGTTCCGCTCGCTGGCTTGGCTGATTCGCTCCCGTCGGCCGAGTGGGCTGCGCAGCCTGAAATCGCGCAGCTTCTCACTCGGCTTGCGCAGCGCCACGAACGTGACCCCGCCCAGATCCCGCATGCCGCGCAGCTAGTGCACACAGCGCTCTTTACGCCGCTGCGCCTGGGTGATTGCCGGGTGCCTGGCCTGGCCCGGGCGCAACCTTCACTGCGCGAGACCGAGTTTCTCTATCCAATTCCCGAACCACATCACCCTCTGCTGGGACAGACCGGCCACGAAGACGGCCACACTTGGTCGATCGAGCGCGGCCTGGTCAAGGGCTTCATTGACTACCTGTTTGAACACGAGGGCCGCATCTATTTGTGCGATTGGAAGGGTGATTGGCTGCCATCGTGGGACAGCGACCGGCTGCGTGTTCATTGCGAGAACAACTACGAAATTCAGGCGCGACTCTACACACTGGCGGTTCTCCGCCTGGCTGGCCTGCACGATCGCGCCGCATTCGAGCACCGCTTCGGCGGCGTGCTCTACTGTTTTCTGCGCGGCATGCGGTCTGGCGACGAACAGGCCGGCACCTACTTCCGCAGGCCCGACTGGCGGACCGTCCTCGACTGGCAGGCTGAAATGCTGGGCGGCGAGTTCTGGGGGCTGACTTGAAGCCCATCCCGCCTGGTAAGTCCCAAAGCTAGCGCTTGCTCAGCCTTCGACTTTGCAGTCCGATGCGGTTGCGACGTCAATGTCTTCGGGGTTCGACCAAGCGGTGTTGACCAACCAGCGCGTGCGCACCCCCGTCAGCTTGCCGATCACTTTGATCTGACAGCGCGCGGTGAAGCGCTTGAGTTGCTCGCGCGGCTTGTTGGAGGGCTCAGCCTGCAAGCGCTTCGCGACAGCCGGATCAAGGAAGAGACCCGGGATGAGATACAGGTGACGATCCACCGTGTAGTACGGCTTCAGCTTGTTCTGCTCGTCGCCTTGCCAGCTGATGATCTCGGTGGAAAACCCACAATTGTAACCCTGGATGCCCTTGCGTGACACGCAGTCCAGGTCGGCGCGGTCCGATGTCACCAGCGTGATCGCGGCTGACGTCGCCGGCGATCCGCCGGTCGAAATCAGGGGGCTCCTGCGCGTCGCAAAGTAGGCGGCGAAGATGATGACCGCGGCGACCACCAACCCAAGAAGAATTTTGCGGCCCGAGGCGCCCGGCGCCTTGCTTTCAGGCTCTGCCTGGGTTGTTTGCTCTGCGGGTGCTTGCTCTGCTGCTTGCTTCGGCTCGTCGTGTTCGCTTTCCACGGTGGTCCTCCCTTTCGGCTCCTTCTTTTACCGAACCATGGCCCTGACTACAAGCCCACCCGTCACCCCTGGGATTCGGAGTAGGAGGCCGCTCGCATGTAGGGGCGACCTGCGGTCGCNNGACGACGCGGTTGCTGCCTGTGCGCGGGGCATTGCCGCCCGGAGGGCGACCGCAGGTCGCCCCTACCTGGGACGTGGGCCGGGCGAAAGGGGTCTACTCCGAATCCCAGGTCACCTCGCCCGCCGAGAGAGAGGCTGGTGCGCCCTCGCGCCAAAGCATAACGCGGCCCACTGCGCGGATACCGCACCGCCGGCGATCTGGCTGCACTTGGTCACGAAACCAGCGGCCTGGTAGAGCCCAGTCCCGCGAACGTGAACATCTCGGCGCCGTCTTCGCTCACGTCCATGGTGCAGAAGCCTGCGTCGCGCAGGCGGTGCAGTTCCTTGTGCGCCTTATCGAGGGACAGGCCGGCCTCCAGCGCCGTGAGTGCGGCGGTGACGGTGCCACCATTGGCTCGGGCACAGCGAAGGATGGCGCCCTCGCGCTCGGCCTGGGCCTGCTCGGGTGTCGGCGTGGCCGCACCGGAAAGCAGCGCCATGCCCTTGCTGGCCGCCAGGCGGACGGACTGAGGGTCAGCCGCTCCGTGGATGTGCAGGTGTACCGCTTGGGGCATCCCGCCCAGTCGCTCGGCATTGGCCCGGTTGATCAGGCTGCGCATCCGGATGAGATCGTGCAGCGTCCCTACCCCAAGCCAGCCCCAGGTCACAAGGTAAAGCACGCCCGAGATCGGGCGGCCCAGGTAGAACCGATGCAGGCCAGCAAACCCGAACGCCGCGCACGCGGCCAGCAGATAGGCAGCCCAATCCTTCTTCATGGCTCTCAATCTTCCAGGAAGGAAGCCTGCCGCGCAACGGGTTCCGCTAGCCGAGGTCGTGATGCAGTAGACTGTTCCGCGCCCTGACATGAAATCGGAAACCGCGTTGCCTCTGTCTCCGCTGGGAACCGCACGCCAGCACCTGGCGCCCGCACTTGCCTACCCGCCGGGACTTCTCTCTGATCTGCGCGACGCCGATCTGGGCGAGGAAGAGGCATTCTTGGCTTGGCAGATGGGCCAGTTCGCCGGCGGGGTCGGCGAGGCCGAGCGCCGCGATCTGGTCAGCCTGGTCGCGCGATCACTCATCAGTGGCAGTCAGGGCAGCACCCGCATGCGGCTGGCAGCCGCTGAGCGCGCGCTCTTGTTCCGGGTGCCCGCCCTGGTCGGAGCCCCGGGCGAACGCAAGCCGCTCATCGTCGACGGCGAGTTCCTTTATCACCAGCGGGTCTTGGCCTGCGAAACGCGCCTGGCAGCGGCCATCAAGGCGCGCGCGGTGCAGCCTGGCCCGGAGCCGCAAGCGGTGAGAACCGCCGTGGCCGAGGTCGCGGCCACCAGCACGCCGCCATTGAGCGACGAGCAGCAGACCGCGGTCGTGGCAGCCCTGAGCCGTCGCCTGGCGGTGGTGAGCGGCGGGCCTGGCACGGGCAAGACCACCATCGCGCTCGCGCTCGGCCGCGGCCTGGTGCGCCTGGGCGTGCCCGCGTCCGAGCTGGCACTGGCCGCGCCTACCGGCAAGGCCGCCAATCGCCTGCAAGAATCCTTTCACGCGGGGCTGGCCGCACTGGCTGCGCCGTCTGCCGAGGATCGATCTCTGCAGTCCGCCTGCCCGGCCGCACAGACCTTGCACCGGCTGCTCGGCTACTCGCCGGCAACTGGTCGTTTCTTGCACCACCAAAATCATCGCCTGGCCGCACGAGCGCTGATCGTCGACGAAGGCTCGATGATCGATCTGGCGCTCATGGAGCGACTGCTGCGCGCGCTACGCGACGACGCGGTGTTGCTGCTGTTGGGCGATGCAGATCAGCTGCCTTCAGTCGACGCAGGCGCCGTGTTTCGCGACCTTTCCAACCTGGCGGTGCGGCTGCAGCGAAACTTCCGCACTGACCAGGCCCGGGCTGCTGGCCGTCGCATCAGCGAATGTGCAGCGGCGGTGCGCGCGGGCGATGCCGGCCGGCTGCTGGCCTTGCTCACGCCGCGACCCACGGCTGCGGCCCTGGCTTGCGACGGCGTCGAGCTTGTGCCCGGCATCGAGCGCGAGGCGGTGCTCGAACGTTGGTACCGCGATTCAATCGCGGCCTTGTCCGAGTGGAACCAACTCGTCGAACATGAATACCTTCTCGGGCCTGAGGGATTCTCGTCGAAAGACCACGACCGTCTGACTCGCCTGCACGCGCAGATTGCGCGCCAGCGCGTGCTGTGCGTGACGCGCGAGCGACCGTTTGGCGCCAACCCAGTCAACGCCTTCTTGCACGGCCTGTGCGCCGGCCCGGGCGGCGAGCTTTTGCCCGGCGAGCCGGTGCTGGTCTTGCACAACGACTACGAACGCGGCCTGTGGAACGGTGACCAGGGCATCATCCTGTCAGTCAAGCAGCCCGGCCAGCCAGCCCGACCCATGGCGGTGTTTCACTTGTCAACGACGGCAGCCTCGCACTGGCTGGCAGTCTCGCCCGAGGCATTGGGTGAGGGCCTGTCCCTGGCCTATGCCCTGACTGTGCACAAGGCACAGGGCTCGGAGCACGACCAGGTCCTGCTGCTCTTGCCCGAAAAGCTGCTGCCTCTGCTCACCCGCGAGTTGCTCTACACCGCCCTGACCCGCGCGCGGCACGCGGTCGTGATCTGTGGCAGTGCAGACGTCTTGGCTGCGGGCGCCGCGACCAGTCTGGCCCGCTCCTCGGGTCTGGCCGAAAGGCTCGCGCTTCCGACTTGATAGTGACGTCGAGATGCGGTGTCACAGGCAAGCGAAGGGGCGCGTGCTAGCCTTGCTGTTTGAGATCCCTCAACCAAGACGCAACGAGGCTACCTGCCAGTGGCGAAGTCCAAAATTGAAGGCGCGCCAGTGACACCGATTCCGGTGGTGTCCCACGAACGCGCCAGCCCCGCCAAGCTGGAGGCCGAGGTGCGGACGGTCAGCCACAGCCCCATCGTGAGCGCGCTGCTCGANNTGTCCCCGCGCAGCCGAACAGCCGCAGGGCTGCGGTGCGGGCGAGCACTGCCTGGCATGCGGAACCTTTCAGGCGGTCACGCAGTCACAGGCGGGCGGGCGCACCGTCGAACAGGAGTGCCTGCTGACTTCAGGCGATGGCGCAAACGGGACAGCGCTGGAGCTCAACGTGCGTGCCAGCCAGGTGGACATCGACGGCAAAGACTACACCGTGGTATCCCTGCGCGACATCAGTCATGAGAAGCGCCGCCAGGCACTGGAGCGGGTTTTCTTCCACGACATTCTCAACACGCTCTCGGCCCTGTCCAACTGGACGCACCTGCTCAACCATTCCAGTGGCGAGCGGCAAGACCACGCACGCGAGCGGGTGAGCCGTTTGGTCGGCCAGCTTGAGCGAGAAATCCAGCTGCAGCGCACCCTGCTGGATGCCGAGCAGGGTACCCTGCGTCCCCGGCGGGTTGCGGTCGCGCCCGCGACGTTGCTCGCCGATCTGCGCGGGATGTTCCCGGACGCGCACTCCACCCAGCAGCGCACCCTGACGGTCGAGGATCGCTGCCCCGG
>PMJE01000374.1 GCA_003157315.1 Myxococcales bacterium
CTTCTCGAAGATGATGAGGTAGAGAAAGAAGTCCGCTACCGCGGCCATCACCGCGATGGCGTAGGGCAGGATCTCACGCTGACGGTGCCGGTTGCTGTACACCGCGATGGCCGCAAAACCGGCCAGCAGCGCCACCCAAAACAGCATGGATCCGTCCAGCCCGCCCCAGTACGCCGATATCTTGTAGGCCAGCGGTGCCTGCGCATCGGAGTAGTGCTGGACGTACTTGATGCTGAAGTCGCCCGACACAAATGCCTGCACCATGGCCACGCTGGCCAGCCCCAGCACCCCCGCCAGAGCGTACACAGCGGCCCGTCCCGATTCGAGCAGTCGCGCATTGTCGCGCCGGGCTCCTACCAGCGACGCTGCCCCGGCGTAGGTTGCCACCAGCAACGCGATGAGGACACAAATAACGCCGAAGTCAGCCATGGTAGTCTTGCTTGGACGTCGGGGCTGTCCGCCGAGTTTCTCAATTTGTCATGGCGCCATGCTCGCCAGCTTGGCGCGGATGATTATTTTGAAATCGGCGGCGCCGGTGCCGGCCAGCGGAATGTCCAGCCACAGCCGCGACGGGCTGCCGTGCGCCGTCTTCTGGGCGCGCTGGCCGATGGGCGAGAGGGCTTGCCAATCCACCGCCGCGCTGGCAGCCGCCTCCAGCGACACGATGGCCACCGGCCAATCGCTGTGCAGCAGCAGGGCGCACAGGGGCTTGCCGCCGCACAGGTAGCGCAAGGCCCATCCAGTCGACGGGCCGTAGAAGTACACGTCCTCCACGACTTCCTTCTGCTTGAGCAGGAAGCTGCGTGCGGCTTCAAAGCGTTTTCCCAGGGCAAGTGGCAGGCGCGCGGTGAAGGCCGCCGGCGTGGGCTGCTGGTTCTTCTTGGGGAACGCCACCCGCGGCGGCTGCGGCGCCCGGACCGGGCGTGGCGCGACCGGGGCGGGCTGGGCCTTGCTGGGGCGCGGGGAAGACTTCTTGTCAGGCGGCGTTCTTGCCATCTTTTCGGTTGGCCAGGTAGTTCTTGGCGTAGGCGATGATACCAGGCAAAAGCGACAGGAAGATGACCAGAATGATCAGCTTCTCGATGTGTTTGGTCACGCCCGGCCAGGTGGTCGCAAGACCGAAGCCGATGAGAGTCATGCTGAGTACCCAGCCGATTCCGCCGAACACGTTGTAGCTGACGAAACGGCGGTAGTTCATGTTGCCCACGCCCGCCACCACCGGGGCAAAGGTGCGAATGATGGGAATGAAGCGCGCCAGGATGATGGTCTTGCCGCCGTGGCGCTCGTAGAACTCGTGGGTGCGGATGAGGTGCTTCTTGTTGAAGAAGAGTGAGCTCTCGCGCTTGAAGATCCTGGGCCCGGTCTTGAGGCCAATGTAGAAACCGACTTGATCGCCAGCCACGGCGGCAATGGCAACCGCCAGGTTCAGCCACACGATGTCGAGCAGAGGCCGGCCGGTGGGGTTAGCCGAGGTGCAGAAGATACCGGCCGTGACCAGCAGCGAGTCGCCGGGAAGAAAAAATCCCACCAGGAGCCCGGTCTCGGAGAATATCACCGCTACCAGCGCGACCATCCCGCCCCATTGGATGATGCCCTGGACATTGTAGATTTTGTGGAACAGGTCCATCAGGTACTGCACGACAGTGGCTTCCTTTGGCTAGGGGTGGGGAGGAACCCGCTACCCTGCCCTGCCTTGGGCACAAGAGCAAGTCCTGCGCCGATGCCCTAATCAGACCCTTGGTTTCATGAGCCCGACAGAGGAATCGCGTAATGTCCGGCGCTCCTGCCCGCGCGTGAGATCGAGCTTCAGACCCAAGGCGCGCAGAGGACATCGTAGCGTTCGCGTGCTGTGCTCATCCGTGTCTTGTTCTAGATGAATTCGCAGATGTACGCGGCCGGCTCCATCGCGCGGATGTCGAAACCGGTCTTCGCCGGAATCTCGAATGCAGTGCCCACCGGGTAGTGCTTCCATTCGCCGCCAGGCAGACGGGCGGCGAGCTCGCCGCTGACGATGATCATCCGTTCGGCGCCGCCGGTATCGAAGTGGAATTCTCCGGGCTGCACCACTCCCGCGGTTGCGCGGCGACCGTTGCGCTCGAAGCCGAGACTTTGAACCTTGCCGTCGAAGTAGGTGTTGTGCTTGGTCATGGCTGACAGTCTATCCGCGGTCGACGCCTCGTGCCAGCCTCTGGCCACCTGACCGATGCTGGACATCACGGGCGGGGGCGTCACCGGTTCGGCCGCGCCTGGCACCACTCAGCGATTGACCGGCGCGGCGAGAACTCCCTATCATCCGCCCTGGACCCGCCTGACCTGAGACCGCCATGCCCTGCCTGCTTTCCATCGTGGTTCCCGTCTACAACGAGGAGCAAACCCTGCCGCAATTCCTGCAGCGAATCCGGGCGGCCTTGGCGCCGGTCACGCAGGATTATGAGATCATCTTTGCGGCGGATCCTTGTACCGACGGCACGGTCGATCTGATACGGCAGGAGCACGCGCGCGATTCCAGGATCAAGCTACTGTTGTTCTCGCGACGTTTTGGCCAGCCCGCGGCTACCCTGGGCGGCCTGGCGTATGCCAGCGGGCAGGCCGTGGTTGTGATCGACTGCGACCTGCAGGATCCTCCGCAGCTCATCGGGGAAATGGTGCGGCTGTGGCGCGAAGGCTACAAGGTCGTGGTTCCGCAACGCCGGTCGCGCCAGGGCGAGACGATTTTCAAGCGCATCATCGCGTATTCGGGCTACTGGGCGATCAATCGGATGTCGACGGTGCCCATCCCGCGCAACACCGGGGATTTTCGCCTGATGGACCGGCGGGTGGTCGAAGAGATCGTCAAGCTCAGGGAGAGCCACGGCTTTCTGCGCGGGCTGGTCAGCGTGGTGGGGTTCAAGACGATTCTGGTGCCCTTCGATCGAGATGCGCGCGCGGGCGGCCAGGGCAAGTACAATCGTTTGACGGGAAGTCTGCGTATCGGGATCAACGGCATCATCGCTTTTTCGGATGCGCTGCTCAGTTTGATGGTCGTCGCGGGAGTGGCCATGGCGACCCTGGCTCTGCTGGCGGTGCCTCTGGTGGCGTATTTGAAGGCCAAGGGGCTGTATATGTTTGCCCAGGGTCTGGCCACCACCTGTATTCTGATGCTGTTCTTGGGCGGGGTTCAGCTCATGAGCATGGGCGTGCTGGGGGCGTACATCGGCCGCATCTATGATGAGGCCAAGCGGCGGCCCAAGTTCATCGTCGAGGAATCGCTCGGCCTGGCTGAGCCGGTGCAGAGATTGGACGAGAGCGAAACCCAACGCGCGCGGGGACCGCAAGCGGCGGTCCCGGAGGACCGCAGAGACTTCTGATGAAGTACGTTGTCACGGGTTGCGCGGGGTTCGTGGGCAGCAACCTTGCCGATCGACTGCTTGCCGATGGCCATGAAGTGGTTGGCTATGACAACTTCTCCACCGGACGGATGGAATTCTTGGCCAAGGCGCAGGAGCACAAGCGATTTCGCTTGGTGCGCGGGGATGTGCTGGACCTGAAGGACTTGACTGTAGCCGTGGCAGGCGCGGATGTGGTGATGCACCTGGCGGCCAACGCTGACGTGCGCTTCGGAACCGATCACCCGCGCAGGGATCTGGAGCAGAACACCATCGCGACCTGGAATGTGCTCGAGGCGATGCGACTGGGTGGCGTCAAGCAGATCGGATTTTCGTCGACTGGCTCGGTATATGGCGAGCCCCAGGTATTTCCTACACCCGAGGATGCGCCCTTTCCCTTGCAGACGTCGCTCTATGGGGCGTCCAAAGCGGCGGGAGAGGCATTGATTGCAGCCTATTGCACTGGATTCGGAATGCGTGGCTGCATATTCCGGTTCGTGTCGATTCTGGGCGAACGCTATTCGCACGGACATGTCTTCGACTTCTACAAGCAACTGATCGATCATCCCAATCAGCTGCACGTGTTGGGCAATGGCCAGCAGCGCAAGTCCTACCTCTATGTGCAGGACTGCCTGGACGCCATTCTCCTGGCCATGGACCGGGCGAGCGGCCCGGTCGAAGTGTTCAACCTGGGCACTGACGAATTCTGCAAGGTCAACGACTCGATTGGGTGGATCACCGGCCAGTTGGGGCTGCGACCTGCCTTGGCCTATGCTGGCGGCGAGCGCGGCTGGATTGGCGACAGTCCATTCATTCTTCTCGACTGCGGCAAGATCCGAAAGCTGGGCTGGGCGCCGAGGCTCACCATCAAGCAAGGTATCGAGCGCACCCTGCAGTTTCTGCAAGACAACCCCTGGGTTCTGGAGCGAAGCTAGCCATGCGTCTGCACGGGAGACAGGCACTGGTCACCGGCGGCACGCGCGGGCTGGGGCTGGAGATCGCCCGGCTCTTCTGGAGCGAGGGCGCTAACCTGATCGTGGTGGCGCGCGACGCCCGGGAACTCGACCGTCTGCGCGAGGCTTTGCAGCCCCAGGCTGCGGCCGGGCAGGTCTTGGACGTCCTGTCGGCTGATCTGAGCAGCGATTCCGGTCTGCGCAGCGTGCTTGAGCAAATGGCGCGTCGGGGTGGGGTCGAGGTGCTGGTGAACAATGCCGCGGTTCAAGGCCCCATCGGCAAGCTCTGGGAGTGCGACTGGCAGGCGTGGGAGACGGCGGTCAAGCTCGACCTTCTGGTGCCGGTGCAGTTGTGCCGAGCGGCTGTGCCCGCCATGCTTCGGCGCAAGAAGGGGAGCATCATCAACCTGTCAGGCGGCGGAGCCACCGGGCCGCGCGAGAAATTTTCGGCCTATGCCAGCGCCAAGACTGCCCTCGTGCGTTTCACGGAAACTCTGGCCGCAGAGGTCAAGTCGCACGAGATCCGGGTGAACGCCGTGGCGCCGGGTGCGATGAACACCTCGATGATGCGCGAGACAGTGAGTGCCGGGCCCGAGCGCGCGGGTGCCGACTACCAGCGTGCCCTGGAGACCATGCAGAAGGACGGTGCAGCGACCGCGCGACGGGCTGCGGAGCTTTGCCTGTTTCTCGCCACGGACGAAAGCGCGGGTATCACCGGACGGCTACTCAGCGCCGTGTGGGATCCATGGCAGCGCTTGGCCGAGCACATTCGCGAGATCGAAGGTTCCGACATCTACACGTTGAGGCGAATCGTACCCAAGGACCGGGGCCAGGAGTGGGCGAAATGATGAAGGTGGGCATCGTCGGCTGCGGGCTAATCGGGCGCAAACGCGCGCAGGCCCTGGGTGCGGGGAAACTGGTGGCGTGCGCGGATGCGGTTTTCGAGCGCGCGCAGGCATTGGCTGCTGAACATGGCGCGCAGGCAGTGGCGGACTGGCGCGAGATGGTCAAGCGGCCGGAGGTGCAGATGGTTGTGGTGGCGACCACCCATGATTGGCTGGCGCCGGTGAGCTTGGCCGCGGTCGAGGCTGGCAAGCATGTGCTGGTGGAAAAACCAGGCGCACGTCGGGCGGCCGAGCTGGAGGCCGTGGTGCAGGCGGCGCGCGCGCGCAACGTGCTGGTGCGCGTGGGCTTCAACCATCGCTTCCATCCGGCCCTGCGCAAGGCGCACGAGATGTTCCTTGCGGGAGCCGTCGGGCCTCTCATGTACCTGCGCGCGCGTTACGGGCATGGGGGACGGGTGGGCTACGACAAAGAGTGGCGGGCGCGTCCCGAGGTGTCGGGTGGTGGCGAGCTGATTGATCAAGGCATGCACCTCATCGATCTGGCCCGCTGGTTCGCCGGCGAATTCGTCGCAGTGGACGGACTGGCGGGCTGTTGGTTTTGGAACATGCCGGTGGACGACAATGCATTTCTGCTGCTGCGAACCGCAGAGAAGAGGGTGGCTTTCATGCACTGCAGTTGTTCCGAATGGAAGAACCTTTTCTCGTTCGAGGTGTTCGGTCGGGACGGCAAGCTGGAAGTGCAGGGATTGGGTGGCAGCTACGGGGTGGAGCGGCTGACCCACTTTCGCATGCTGCCGGAAATGGGGCCGCCCGACACAGTGTCTTGGGAGTATCCGCGTGGCGACAATTCTTGGGCAGCCGAGCTAGCGGAATTCTACCAAGACATAGCTTTGGGCCGGCAACCCGCGTCCGGGCTTTCGGATGCCGTGGCAGCGCTGCGGGTGGTCGAACGAATCTACGAGGTATCGCAAGTATGATCATCGTCAGAAGTCCGTTG
>PMJE01000010.1 GCA_003157315.1 Myxococcales bacterium
TCTGGCTCCGGCGGGCAAAGCCCGCCTGCGCCAACGCGATCATGGGAACCCTGAAAGGGTTCCCATCCCCTCCCGCGTTCTGGCTTCGGCGGGCAAAGCCCGCCTGCGCCAACGCGATCATGGGAACCCTGAAAGGGTTCCCACGCGACTACTTCTCGACGACGATCAGCACTTCCTCGGCATGCAGATTGTCGTCCGCAGCAAGGTTGCGGACCGCCCCGTTTTCGTAGGCATAGCCCGAAACCACCCGCACGCCGGATTCGCGGGACCAGTCGAGCAAGTCTTGCAAGGTGAAGGGGTGGATGTTGGACGTCTCGTACCAATGGTAGGGCAACCATTCGGTGACTGGCATGCGTCCGCTCGCCACCAAGTCGACCAGAACGCGCCAGTGGGCGAAGTTGGGAAACGAAACCATGCCCCGGCGGCCCACGCGCAGCATCTCGGCCAGCATTTCGCGCGGGTTGGCGAGGGTCTGCAGCGTTTCCTCCAGCACCACCACGTCGAATGCTTGATCAGGAAAACGGCGCAGTCCCTCGTCGAGATCGGCCTGCATGACCGGCACGCCGCGTTCCACGCAGGAGAACACGGCCTCGGGATCAATCTCCAGTCCTTGCCCGAAGACACCGAGATCACGCATCAGCCGCTCAAGCAGCGCACCGTCGCCGCATCCCAGGTCCAGCACCCGTGCGCCCTTCGGGATCTCGCGCGCAATGATCTCGTCCTGCCAGCGGCTCGCTGTCGGCGGTCGATCGGGCGCGGGTGGGCGGCTGGCCAGCAGCCGGGACAACTCGGCTGCCCGTTGGTCAAAAAGACCCTGTGGCAGACGATCCACGCTGCGGTCGGTGACCAGGTGGGGGTCGATGCGTGGCGGTGGCCTTTGTGTCATGTGACCCTCGAATCAATGAGCCAAGAAGCCACGTAGCAGGCGCCCAACCTTTTCGGTCTCGACCAAGAACGAATCATGGCCGTAGTGCGACGGCACGTTGGCGTAGGTGACCGGTCGTGTGGCCTGGGTGAGAGCCAATGCCAGCTCTTTGCAGCCTTCGGGTGGATAGAGCCAGTCGGAGTCGAACGAGACTATGAGCATCTTGGCACGGATGCGGCGGCAGGCGTCGGTCAAATTGCCTCCACCCCAGGCCGCCGCAGCGTCGTAATAGTCCATGGCCCGCGTGATGTAGAGGTAGCTGTTGGCATCGAAGCGTTCGACAAAGGCGCGACCCTGGTAGTCGAGGTAGCTCTCCACCGCGAATTCGATGCCGAAGCCGCCCTGACGGCCGTTGCCTCCATCCTGCAAGCGCCGGCCGAATTTTTTGTGCATTCCCTCGTCGGAAAGATAGGTGATGTGGGCCAGCATGCGCGCCGCTGCCAAACCCGCCCCGGGCCCTTCGCCGTCGTAGTAGTCCCCGCCAGCGAAATTGCGATCTTTGAGAATGCAATAGCGGGCCACGGCGTTGAAGGCCAGGCCCTGCACCGACAGGCGCGAACTGGCCGCCAGGACCACCGAACGTTCCACCCGTTCCGGGTAGGCGAGCGCCATCTCCAGCGCTTGCTGACCGCCGAGCGAGCCGCCCACCACCGCTCGCAGGCGTTCGATGCCGAGCGCATCTAGCAAGCGCATGTGCAGGTTGACCCAGTCGCCCACGGTGACCATGGGAAAGCGCAAGCCGTAGGGTTTTCCCGTCGCAGGATCCACGGACGACGGCCCGGTGGTGCCGTAGCACCCGCCCAGCACGTTGGGGCAGATGACGAACATCCGGTTGGTGTCGATGGCTTTGCCTGGCCCCACGATGGCGTCCCACCAGCCTGGTTTCTTCTGCCGCCAGAGCCGGCCGGTCTCGGCGGCGCGGCGATCCCAGCCCGCCACGTGCGCGTCCCCCGACAGCGCGTGTGCGATGAAGACAACGTTGTCCTTGTGGGGCGAGAGCGAGCCGTAGGTCTCGTACTCGACGGTGACCGGGCCGATGCCGCCGCCGAGTTCAAGGGCCAGTGAGGAGCCTGCGGACACCAGGCACTTCGTCTGCGCCTCGGTCCACCCGACCGAGTCGGGAGCATCGGGCGGCGTGGCGCGCGCTTCGTCCTTCTTTGCAGGAGCCATGGCAGTCGGTATCAGGTGCGGGCGGCTCTTGGGCAAGACCTCGATGGCTAGATGGAATAGCTGGGCGCCTTGGCGCGCAAAGTGGCCCGATAGCGGTCGGTCATGTCCTGGAAATTCGTCGAGTCGTAGACCGCATCCACAGCCGCACAAGCGCGCTCCCACAACTTGACGAAGATGCAATCAGAGCCGTGCGGGCACTCGGCTTGCGGGTGGTTGGCGCACAACGTGGAAAGCGGTGGGCCCTGCAAGACGCGCAGAACATCGCCCACCGAAACCTCGGCCGGGGGACGCGCCAAGATGTACCCGCCCTCATTCCCTCGGCGTGAGACCACAAAGCCACCGCGCTTGAGCTGGGCCAGGATGGCCTCGAGGAAACGCGCTGGGATCGCCTGGGCCTTGGCGATTTGGGAGATTGAAATAGGCCCCTGTCCGAAGCGAAACGAGAGTTCGAGAACTGCCTTTAGCGCATACCGGCTTTTCTGGCTAACGTCCACGGTCGAAATCCTCTTGGGAGCCGCAAGGACCCCAATTCCTACCGGGGTGATAGTGCTGGGGGCGAGGGGTGTCAAGGTGAGTTTTCAGCGGGATAGAGGGTCAAGCCGCCACTACGGATACCTTGCGTCGGTGCTATACAAACGGCCCAGTGTCTGAAACTCCTAACCCCGAAGTACCGCCCTTGGCGGGTAGAGTCCCCCTGAGCGTGGCCGGGACCGTCGCCATCCTGGGCAGGCCCAACGTGGGCAAGTCCACCTTGCTCAACCGAATCGTCGGCGAGAAGTTGGCTATCGTCACGCCCAAGCCGCAGACCACCCGCACGCGCATCGTGGGAGTTTGGAACGGCGAGGTCGAACTGCCCGCCTCGGATCCGCGCGCGGGGCAGGGGCCGGTCAAGGGCCAGATCGTGTTCGTGGACACGCCCGGGGTGCACGAGGCGCGTTCGGAGTTGAACCGTTTCATGGTGCGCGAGGCAATGGCGAGTATTGAGCAGGTGGATGCGGCCCTGCTGGTGGTCGAAGCGCACCAACTCGCCAGTTCCCTGTCCCCGGCGGCTCAAGCTCTGCCCGAGGGCGAGCGGCGTATCCTTGAACGCTTGGCTGAGACCAAGCGGCCCACTGTGCTGGCGCTCAACAAGGTCGACAAGGTCAAGGACAAGACCCAGTTGCTGCCTGTCCTCGACTGGTGGACCAAGGCCTACGCCTTTCCGGCCGTGGTGCCCACCTGCGCGACCCGCGGCAAGGGGGTAGAGGGTCTGGTGCGCGAGTTGCTGGCTCTCCTGCCCGAGGGGCCGCCGCTTTATGGCCCTGACGTGCTCACAGATCGTACGGAGCGATTTTTGGCGGGTGAGCTGATTCGGGAACAGCTTTTTCTGCGCTTGCGCCAAGAGCTGCCGTACGCAACAGCGGTTCTGGTCGAGAGCTGGACTGATCGACCGACCGGCGACACGGTGATCGAGGCATCGATAGTGGTGGAGCGCGAGAGCCAGAAAGCCATCGTGGTGGGCAAGCATGGCTCCATGATTCGCGACGTGGGCACGGCCGGGCGCCAGGAGATCGCAAAGTTCCTCGGCCGACCGGTGCATTTGCGTCTGAACGTGCGGGTGGAAGAAGACTGGACCAACTCGCGCACCGAGATTGCACGCCTGGGCTACCAAGAAGGGGATTCGTGAAGAGACGAGGCCGGCGGTCTTCCGACGATCCCTCCTTGCCAGTGGTGTCTCTGGTGGGGCGGCCCAACGTGGGCAAGTCATCTTTGTTCAATCGCTTGGTAGGCGGTCAGCCCGCGCTGGTCGAGGACGAACCAGGGGTGACGCGCGACCGGCGCTATGCGGTTTGCGACTGGGAAGGTGCGCGGTTTCGCCTGGCTGACACCGGTGGCTTGGATCCCAGCGCCAGCGGGATCCTGGGTGCGATGCGTTCGCAGACCCTGCGCGCGGTGGAAGAGGCGGCAGTCTTGATTCTTGTGCTGGACGTGAAGGAGGGCATCACCCCAGTCGACGAAGCCGTGGCGCAGCTGTTGCGACGAACTGGCAAGCCGGTCCTGCTGGCGGCCAACAAAGTGGACTCGGCGACGCGCGAGTCAAGCATGGGCGAAGCATTTCGCCTGGGGTTTGCACAGGTTTTCGCTGTGTCGGCTGCCCACGGACGTGGCGTGGGGGAACTGCTCGATGCCACGGTTGCCGCCTTGGGTGGCGCGGCTACTTCGGCGCAGCCCAGCGAACCGGGCGACCAGATGGCTGGGGAAGCAGAGGACGAGACCGTGCCTATCAGCCTGGCCTTTGTCGGCAAGCCCAACGTCGGCAAGTCATCCTTGGTCAATCGTTTGTTGGGTGAGGAGAGGGTGCTGGTGCACGACCAGCCCGGCACCACCCGCGACCCCATCGATACGCCCTTCAGGTGGAAGGGCCGCGAGTTCGTGCTGGTGGACACGGCAGGCTTGCGCCGCCGCCGCGCCATCGATACCTTGACCGAGGCGGTGTCGGCGAAGATGGCACGCGACCAACTGGCGCGAGCAGATGTCGTGGCTCTGGTCATTGACGCCCAGAGTGGTGCCACGGCAGAGGACGCGAAACTGGCCAACTTTATCGAGGACTCGGGCCGGGCTGCACTCATGGTGCTCAACAAGAGCGACCTCTGCCGCCGGGCTGAGATCGACCGAAAGGTCGCCGCTGTCCGCGAGGTACTTGGCTTCATGGCGTGGGCTCCCGTAGTGGTGACCTCGGCGGTCACTGGGCGCGGTGCGGGGGAGATACCGCGGATCGCAGCGGAGGTGTTTGCGCAATGGTGTCGAAGGGTTCCGACATCAGAGTTGAACAAACACTTTGAAGAAATTCTGGCCCGGAGACCGCCGCCCGCAGGGCCAGGAGGACGCTACGTCCGCCTCTACTACATCACCCAGGCGCAGGTCCGGCCGCCGTCGTTTTTCGTCAGCGCCAACTACCCCGCGGCCGTGGGTTTCCCCTATCGGCGCTACCTTGCGAACCAGCTTAGGGACATCTACGGGTTCGAGGGATCGCCTCTGCGGCTCGTCCTGCGTGCCCACAAAGGCAAGAAGCCCGTGCGAATAGAGAAATAGAATAGGCCGGGCAGCGCAGGTCGGCCCGGCACTTCGTGCGGCCCCGAGTTTCCCGACAAGCTGCAACTAGAAGACGCGTCCGATGCGAAGGGCGGCGCAGGCCCACCAGTCGTGCGAGCTACCAGGTCCCGCGAGGCGCAGGGCGAAGTAGTCGAAACGCACCAGGGCTGCCAGGGTCCAGCGTCGGGAGAGCTGATACTCCACGCCCAGCCCTGCCCGCGGCCCGAGATGCTGGGAGCTGGCGCCGTTGCCGCGCAAATCGGCCAGGCTGAACCCCAGGTCCAGAAAGGGCACCCAGCGCACCGCGTCTAGCGAGTAGACCACGCCCAAAGAAACCGCTGTCAGGTGGCGTGGGCCGCCAGATGCCGACTCGGGTTGCCAGGAACTGCTAGCCACCACATTGCCGGCCCAGGCGTCCGAAAACCCGATGGTGGCCTCGACGCTGGCCTGCATTCCCGGACGCGCGCTGGCGTCACTCCCGGCCAAAGCGAAGCCGACCGACGCAGCAACCTGCTTTTCGCCCATGCCCGCCGCGTACGCGGGACCAGAAATCGCACCCAGGATGGCTAGGTTGGCGAGCAGCCGACCCTGGAATGGATGGACCAGCATGGGTTGCAGTGTACAAGGTCTGTTGACCCGACCGAAACCCTCTGTTATCTCCTCACCCTGTGGCCCGTTCCATCAACCGCAAAGAGCTAAAGCAACCCGACGAGTTCGTCAGCTTCTGGACGCGACTCGGTTCTCACGTTTCTGCCCACCGTCGCAAGGTCATCGCGATCTTGGCGATCGCGGTGGTGGGGGGAGGGGGCACCTGGGCCAGCATAGCCTGGAAGGAACACCAGGCCGCCGGGGAAACCGAGGCGTTCTCGCGCGTCGAGAAGACGGCGCTTGCACCGCTTCTGCCCGAAAAAGGCACGGAGACCAAGTCGGCCGACGAGGAAGACAAGTCGGATGAAGATGAGGGGCTACATTTCAAGACGGACCAGGAGCGCCTGCAGGCCACCATCAAGCAAGCCGACGACTTCGTAGCCAGGTATGGTACTGCGGGCCTCGGCCGGCGGGCGTTGCTTGTCAGGGCCAATTCGCTGCTCCGTCTCGGCAAGGGCGGGGACGCGGCCACGGCGTTCCAGCAGCTCTTGCAGGGCGAAACTGACAAGGGCATGCGTCTGGTGGAACAGGATGGACTGGCTTTGGCGCTTGAGGCCGAGGGCCAGGTCGACAAGGCCATCGCAGCGTACGGCGCCATGGCCAGCGAGGCACAAGCGGTGGGGAACTTCTATGCGGACCGGGCTCTCTTCGGCAAGGCGCGCTTGCTGCAGAAGCAGGGCAAGGGCAAGGACGCTGAGAAAGTCTTGCGCGAGATCCTGGAGAAGATGCCCAAGACTCTCTTGCGCAGGGAAATCGATGATCGCCTGGCCGCGCTGGGCGACCAGTAGCGAGCGGTTCATGTCGCCTCTGCGTCGATCGGCGGCTCTTGCCGCCTGTGCCCTGAGCTTGTCTCTCGTGCTGTCCGTGCACGGCTGCGGAAGTGGCGCCCTTCATCGCGCCACAGAAGAGCGGCACGAGTATCCAGCCGGCGTCGTGCAGATGCGCTGGCGTACGGTTATCCACCCCTATGCTGCCAGCGATGCGCAGCCCGAAGAATGTGCCACGGGTGCGTTGGTCGGTTCGCGTCTCATTCTGGGCTCGCGCGCGGGTCAGGTGGCAGCACTCGACACCGGGAACGGACACGTGATCTGGTCCGTGCCGATAGCCGGGGGTGTTGACAGCGAGGCGCGCTTTGATCCGGCGCGTGCTCAGGTCTACTTGGGCAGCGACGACGGAATCTTCTACGCCATCGATCCGCAGGACGGGAAGATTCGCTGGTCGTATCGGGGCAAGGGCTCGGTGGAGAGCCGGCCTGAAGTGGGACCGGTCTTGCTCTACTTCACCAGCGCAGCGAATCGCGTGGTCGCGCTGGAAGCAGCGACAGGCAAGCGCCGGTGGCAATATGATCGCGAGGCGCCCGAGGGATTCAGCATCCATGGCCACGCTGGGCCGCGCCTGGGTGGTGATGTCGTCTACACAGGATTCGATGATGGGTATCTAGTGGCTCTGGGTGCCGAAACCGGTGAACTGCGCTGGGCTCGCTCTTTGGCCGCTGCCTCTGACCAATTCGTAGATGTGGATTCGACCCCGGTGCTGCGCGATGATCTGGTCATCGCGGCGTCCTATTCTGGGGGGCTGTACGCGTTGCGAGCCAAGGACGGGGAGACGGTTTGGCGCATGGGAGTGGAGGGCGCGGTGGCCCTCCGGGCTGGGTCGAGCCGCCTGTACGCGGCCTCTCCGCGGGAGGGGCTGGCCGCGGTGACGATGCAAGGACGCATCGAATGGCGCCAAGGCATGGCCCAGGCTGGCGATCTGACCCCACCCCAGGAAGTTGGTCCGTACCTGGTTTTCAGCGGCGGCCGGGCCGGTCTGTTCGTGCTGGAGCGCTCAAACGGTCAGCTCCTGCAGATCTTCGACCCGGGTCGCGGAATGTGCGCAGCGCCCCTCATCGATGCTGAGCGGCGCGAGATCTACGTGCTTGCCAACAGCGGGACGTTGTACGCGCTGTCGCTGATTTGGTGACTGACCAGGATCTCGCTGAGTACGATCCACTACGTTGCCGGTTACCTATTCCACGCAGAGGCACAGAGGACTCAGCGGATGGGAAGAAGGAATCCGGAATGCGCTGGATCCAACCTTTCCGCTTCTCCTCTGGCTCCGTGGTCTCTGTGTCTCTGTGTGGAATAGGTAGCTTCGATCTACGGTCCAGGCGATGCCGGTCAGACACGCACAGGGCTCTGCAGCCCAGCCAGCCTGCGCACCAGTTCCTTGATGCGTCTGCCGCCGCCGGCGTCGCGCGCACGCCACTCGATGCCAAATACGTTCTCACTGCCGGACTTGCCGGTCCAGGCTACGCGACCGACAAAGGCCATGGGCACCTCGGCGCCAGGGGGTGCGACTTCCAGCACCACCCTTTCTTGCACGGCCACGGTGGCAGGCGACAGCACGAAGGCACCGCCACGCCCCACGTCGCGCAGGTGGCCGGAGAACTTCTCCAGCTTGCTGACCGGTCGCCAGAAGATGGGTAGGTCAACCGGGATGCGCTCATGGCGCCGCCGGCTGTGCGCGCTCGTCCCGGCGCGGGCGAGATCGAGCAGGTACTCCCACTTGCCCCGCTCGCTGGCCAGGAATTCGACACCGATGCCGGCGCGGATCTTCAGGATGTGTCGTCCGGGCCGCCGCCAAGCGACCCGTCCGTACACCACCATGGGGGGTTGCCGGCGACCGAGGCGGACCTTGACCGCCACCATATCGCCCACGGGAATATTGCGGCGGGTAGGACAGAATACGCCACCATTTCCGCCTGAAGGCTGGAAACCGGCAAGGAACTCGCGCGTGTTCTTGACAATGAGCTCCGGAAAGTTGGCGGCGCCGGAAGGCGCCGACGAGGTGTCGTCCTTGTATTCCCTAGACATTGCCTTTGTTCTGCCGACGGGCATGCTACGCCTTTGAGGAGTTGATACTACCTGCGAACCGAGGATTTCGACTACCATCTGCCATCTTGCTTGGTTGCCACGCACCCGGTGCCCCGGCGGGACGAGTCGCGCCTGCTGATTCTTAGCCGAGACACGGGCGAGTGCAATCATGCTCTTTTTGGAGAGCTCGCTCGTTTCTTGCGCCCGCGCTCCTTGCTAGTGGTGAACGACACGCGCGTCATTCCGGCGCGACTAGCAGGGAGCAAACCCACCGGCGGTCGTGTCGAGATTCTCTTGGTCGAGAGGCTGTCGGATGAAAAGGGCGATGACTGCAGGGGCGAGCTGGGGTTGCGTGAGGACTGGCGCGCACTGGCGCGTGGGTTGGGCCGACAGCCGCCACGCGCGCGCTTGCGCTTCGCGGGCGATTTGGAGGCTGAGATCCTTGGGCGTGGGCCGCGGGGAGAGGTCGACCTCCGCTTTTCGTGGCCGGGCAAATCGGATCTGCTGACGCTCATCGAGGAGATCGGGTCGGTGCCGCTGCCACCCTATATCGAGGCGGCGCGCAGAGAGCGGGGAGACGTGGTTCGGACGGACGACGACAAGGCTCGCTACCAGACGGTATTCGCTCGCCATCCGGGCGCCGTTGCCGCTCCCACCGCGGGCCTGCATTTCACCCAAGCGCTTATCTCTGCGCTGCAGAACCAGGGCCACGAGATCGCGCGCGTTACCCTGCACGTGGGACCTGGCACCTTTCGTCCGGTCACCACCCTGGACCCCGCTTTGCACCAACTAGATGCCGAACACTATGAAGTCTCCCAGACTGCCGCCGAAAGTCTGCGCCAGGCCCAGGCGCAAGGCCAGCCCATCGTGGCGGTGGGCACCACGGTGGTGCGAACCTTGGAGAGCTTGGCCCGGCTCGGTCCCTTGGCCGCTGGCCGGGGGTCGACCAGCCTCTATCTCTTGCCGGGAAGCGAGTTTCGCGTGGTGACCGACCTGGTGACCAACTTCCACTTGCCCCGCTCGTCGCTGCTCATGCTGGTGGCTGCCTTTGCCGGTCGCGAGCGCGTGCTGGGAGCGTATCGCGAGGCCATCGAACGCGGCTATCGGTTCTATAGTTACGGCGATGCCATGTTCATCCGCCCTGGGAGTCTACCCACGTGAGTGATGCGTTTGTCGTGCAGGCACGCTGCGGTGAAGCGCGGGCTGGGTTGCTGCAGACCAAGCACGGCCCGGTCGAGACGCCGGTGTTCATGCCGGTGGGCACGCAAGCCACGGTGAAGTCGCTAGCGCAGGGCGATCTGGAAACGCTCGGGGCGCAGATTGTCTTGGCCAACACCTATCATCTGGCCATGCGTCCGGGCGCTGGGCTGGTGCGCGACCTGGGCGGGCTGCACGCTTTCATGGCTTGGCCGCGCGCCATCCTCACCGATTCGGGCGGCTATCAGGTGTTCAGCCAGAAGGAACGCCGCAAGATCGACGAGGACGGCGTCACCTTCCATTCGCATGTCGACGGCAGCCTGCAGCGCCTGACGCCTGAGTCAGCGATGGCCATCCAGGCCGACCTGGGCAGCGACATTGCCATGGCCTTCGACGAGTGCCCGGCCTCGGACGCCCCTCGTGATGACCTGTGCCGGGCGATGGAGCGCACCACGCGCTGGGCGCGCCGCTGCGTGGCCACCACGCCTGCGCCGGGGCAACTGCGCTTCGGCATCGTGCAAGGGGGCATTGACCTCGGCCTGCGTGCGGAACATCTGGCCACGATCGCCGAGTTGCTTTTCGACGGCGTGGCGCTGGGCGGGCTGAGCGTGGGGGAGCCGCCTGCAACCATGCATGCGGTGGTGCGGGAGATCGGGCCGCGCATGCCGGAAGCGCGCCCACGTTATCTGATGGGTGTGGGAACACCGGCCGATCTTTTGGCGGCTATCGCGTCGGGCATCGACATGTTCGACTGCGTGATGCCCACGCGCGCTGCACGCAACGGCCGTTTATTCGTGCGGGGTGGACACATCAACATCGCCAATGCGGTTCATTGCACGTCCGCGCTTCCCATTGAGGAAGGCTGTGCCTGCGAGGCCTGCCGGCGCTACAGCCGCGCCTATCTGGCTCACCTCTTTCGCGTGAAGGAAATCCTCTACTACCGGCTCGCGACCGTGCACAACCTCGAACACTACCTTGCGCTCGTGCGTGGCGCGCGCGCGGCGATCCTGGAAGGACGCTTGCCCGAGTACGTCGCGCAGCGGACGCAAGACTCGGAGTAACGGCGGCGGGTGGCGGAATGGCTGACGGGGAGAAAAGGCGTCCTATCCGCGCATGGCGATGTCCACAGCGTGAAGCAGAGTAGCGCGATCAACCTGTCGGACGCGGTGGGTATGATCCCACTTCAGGCCAACTTGCATGAATGCCTGCCAAGCTAGCGTTGATCCCTGGCCGGGACCAGCCAACCAAGTTAGCGCGATCGGCATGCTGGTTGGCTACTCGGAGAGACCAAGCCTCCGTGAACGCGCGATCTTCCATGGCTCTTGTATTGCACTTGGTGTTGGAAGGAGGAAACTCCGGAAGAGGGGGTTAGTAGTGAGCCGAATCGATCGTGTGTGTTCTGATCTGGTGAGGCTGACCGTGCTGGCCATTTTGGTCATCACGGCGGGCGCAGCCGGGTGCGGGAGCGGAGACAGTGGCGGGTGCACGAATACGCCTCCCGATGCCGGTGCCAATTCCTGTTCCTTCAGCTTGCCCTTGCCCTGCAAACCCTGCATCGCCTGTGCCCCCTTGCCACCGGGAGACACCGGGGGTTGTGGCCCACCAGATATTTCCATTTTCAGTTGGCACGGTGGTGGGGTCGATACCTCGCTTCGCTACCCGGTGGGTTGCACCGTCTATCTACCAACAGAGAACCCCTACTACCCCGGAGGGCCTCAGTCCTGCGACTGCGCTACTGAACCTCCGGACGCGGGTCCATTCTGGGAGTGTCCCATCTGAACGAATAGAGCAAGCTGCATCCCGTCCTTTGCCTGCATGGACACGATCCCCCGCCCGAGCTACTGCGGCTTGCCCTGAGCGCGCCTTGCCATCAGACCGCATCCGGCTTGGATTTCGGGGCAGAATCTGCTAGCGCTGTGGCCATGGCCAAGCGCGTGGGTGTCGTTCTTTCGGGCTGCGGCTCCGAGGATGGTTCCGAAGTTCGTGAGGCAGTCCTGACTCTTCTCTCGCTCGAACGTGGCGGGGCTGAACCCGTCTGCCTTGCGCCGGACCTGACGCAGTCGCGGGTGGTCGACCATCTGAGTGGCAAGGTTGACCCTTCTGCGAGCCCACGACGAGTGCCGGCGGAGGCGGCGCGCATCGCGCGCGGCCAGCTGCGCGACATTGCGAGCGTGCGAGACAACGAGCTCGACGCGCTCATGTTTCCGGGCGGCTACGGCGTGGCCTATGTGTTGTCGAACTACGCGGACAAGGGCGTGGTCTGCAATGTACATCCCGAGGTTGAACGTCTGCTCAAGTCCATGGTGGCGCGACGTCGGCCCATGGGATTCATCTGCCTGGCGCCTATCTTGGCCGCGCGGGTGCTCGGGCCGATGGCGGGTGTGCGTATCACGCTTGGCTCGCGCGCCTGCGAGCCTGCCAAGCACGCCGCGGTCATGGGCGCCGACGTACGCCCGTGCCCGGTGCGAGACATCGTGGTCGACCAGAAGATCAGCGTTGTCAGCACGCCGGCCTATATGTACGACGACGCGCACCTGGCCGACGTGGCGGTGGGCATCGACAAGGCGGTGCGCATGGTCCTTTCACTGGCTCGGGATCGGCGTCCGCGACCTTCACCCGGGCCGACGGAGCGGCCAGAGGCCAAGGCTCCGCCGCCGCCCAGTCAGCCCATCCCAGCCGGCGAACCCATCGTGCGCAAGCGGCCGGTCTGACCTGGGAACGCCGGTGCCTACTTCTCGTCGAGGCGCCGGTTCTTCTTGATCTGCTCGAGCGCCTTTTGGTACTCGACTTCCCAGGTTGCGGTTCCCTCCTCCAGGTTCTTGATCCTGCGGCGAACCTCGGCGTCGACCTCATCGTCAACCAGCATGTGCTTCTTGAGAATGTCGACCATCCGTTTGCGCAAGCCGGCGTCGTCGGCGAAGATCTCATCCACATGCAGTGATTGCATGAAGGACTCGATGATCTGCGTGGTCATCCACTCCAGACCCTCTTCACCCAGGCCGAAGCTCTTTTCGTTGGCGAGGGATCGCTTGACCTTGCCGAACTGCTCGTAGGGCAGGTTGCGTTTTTGCAGCAAATCCTTCGCCTTGTCGGTGATCTCCCGCTCTACACGCAGGTACTCCTTCAGCACTGCCTGCACGTCGAGCTCGGCTTCGGCCCGGTCGGTGACCGAGATCTCTTCCGCGTCGACCAGTGCCTTGATGATCTCGGCACCAATCACGGGAATCTTTCCGGCGTATAGACGCATGGCTGTTGCGGCTTCTATAGGAGCATCAGGGGCTTCGTCAAGGAATCACGGACCCGGTGCACTATTCTTTGAGAGCTTGACAGGCGGGTTCAGGCAAGCAAGATCCCCCCGCATCTTTTCTCGCCTGCTTCTCGGCAGACGGGAGAGCGACGCATCAGATAATCGGCGGGTTAGCTCAGTTGGTNNCGAGTCCGAGACCCGCCACAAATACAGGTTCCACAGCAGTCCGCGAGAGTCCGCGACACCTAGCGAAATCAGCAAGTTAGCGCGGATTTGACGCCGCCAGCGTCCGGTTGCATTCGTTGACAGCCGCCAACATGTGGGGGTAGCCTTGGGGGTAACTCACGGGACCGAAGTCGAGTTACCCCCACTGACGGGGGTTTCTGGGTCGAAAAGGAGATGCCCCCACCATGCTAACCGACACCGCGTGCAAGAAAACGAAACCGACGGGAAAGCGGATGCGCCTCTATGACACCGCTGGGATGTACCTGGAGATCGCGCCAGCCGGTGGCAAGTGGTGGCGGCTCAAGTATCGTTTCGCCGAGAAGGAGAAGCTGCTCTCACTCGGCGTGTATCCCGAAGTGACCCTAGCCGAGGCACGCACGAAGCGAGACGAAGCACGCAAGCTGCTACACGACGGCATCGACCCAAGCGCGCACCGCAAAGTGCTGAAAGCGTCCCGAGCCACCTCGGCGACCAACACCCTCAAGAACATCGCCGAGGAGTGGCTGGCGAGGTTCGAGGGCACTTGGGCACCATCGCACACCCGGGGTGTGAAGGGGCGCCTAGGGAAAGACGTCTATCCTTGGATCGGTTCGCGACCTATCGCTGAAATCACCCCGCCCGAGGTCTTGGCCGTACTACGGCGCATCGAAGGGCGAGGGCGCCTAGAAACTGCACACCGCGTGCGCACGCACCTGGGGATGGTATTCAGATTCGCCATCGCCACCGGGCGCGCTGAACGGGACCCTACAGCAGACCTGCGTGGAGCTCTGCCGGCATCGAAGGCCAAGCACATGGCGGCCGTGACCGAGCCTGCGAAGCTGGCGGAGTTGTTGCGGGTCATCTGGGGCTACCAGGAGGGGACGCCCGTGGTCGCGGCAGCGTTGAGGTTGGCGCTCCTGCTTTTCGTGAGGCCAGGCGAGTTGCGCGCGGCCAGGTGGGCCGATATTGACTTGGTAAAGGCCGAGTGGAGGTTCACCACCAGCAAGACGCGGCAGGCGCACATCGTGCCCCTGGCCAAGCAGGCGGTCGCCATTTTGCGCGACCTGCGCCCGTTGACCGGCTTGTGCGTCTTCGTGTTCCCGTCCCAGCGGAGCAGAGATCGGCCGATGTCCGACGCCGCAGTCAACGCTGCGCTTCGCCGCATGGGCATCGACAAGACGACGGCGAGTGGCCACGGCTTCCGCGCGACCGCCCGCACCTTGCTTGACGAGGTTCTCGGCTTCCGCGTCGACCTGATCGAGGCGCAGCTTGCCCACGCAGTCCGCGACGCGTTGGGAACGGCCTACAACCGCACCTCCTTCCTGCCCGAGCGCAAGGCGATGATGCAACGATGGGCCGACTACCTCGGCGTGCTTGCCGCGGGGGACTTCACTTTGCCGGTCGTGCAGCCAATGCCAGGGACGGGTGCGAAGTGAGGCGCGGCGGCCCACACAGAACGAACGAAGCCTCACCAGGACGGGCGAAGGCGGCCCGGACGACACAGACATCCCGGCAAGGCGCGAAGGCCCCGCGGACGCGAGCGCAGCCCAGCGATTGGCTCAACGCCCACATGCTGGCGCTTGCCGAGAGACCTTCCGCCGTTCCGGGAACCCTGACTTTCATCGAGGCCCCGCCCGACCGGGCCGAGGTGGCAGAGACTCCACCGCCCACGGCGAAGCAACTTGGTCTGACCGGTCGCGAGGCTTACGTCTACACGCTCGAGCACCCGGTGAGGCGGAAAGCCGGGCACGGCGGGGACGCGAGCGCCGGGGTGCCCAGCCCAGAGGAGCGCGCGGCGTTGTGTGATGCCGCCCGGGTCGGTACGGCGAGCCCAAAGCAGCTCTTTCTGGAAAAGCACCCTGGCCTGTTCCTCGAAGAGATTGCCGACCGTTTCGCAGAGCCGCGACGTTACCGACTACGCATGCAACTCGCCGCCCCCGGTGGCAAGGAGATTGTCAACAGGTTCACACGCAAGCTGGACGCACTGCTGTTCCGCGACTTGCGGCGCGAGCGTCCAGTCGACGTTGACGGCGAAGATCTGGTGATCCTAGGTCTTGAGGCGCTGGGAATTCCCTCTGCTGAGGCCCACGACATGATGAAGAGGAGAGCGGCCGAAGACGAGCGGCGCCGCCACTTGGCCGAGTTTGTAAGCCAGTGTTGCAAGTTTTCGGGCGAAGTGTTGGTCGGAGAGCTATACGCGGCCTATCTACAGTGGTGCAGGGTGAACCCGAGAATCACGAGGGGCGAGGAACCGTTTTCTGCAACGGCATTTACGCTGGAATTGCTGAAGTCTTCCGGAGTCCGCCGAGCGAGAAGGCACGGCGGCCAGAGGTGCTTAAAGGGTATCTCACTGCGCGGGTGACAGGTTAGGTCCACGTCGCGGCGGCGTCCGCGGGGATCGCGTACCACCTAGGTATGCACTCGCAGACACGCATGCAGACCCCGGATGCCCGGCTCCGGGGCGAGATAGTAGACCCGTCGACGGCCGCAGCACTCCGGGCGTACATTTACCGCGCGGGCTGGCGCCGCACCGGCGTCGAGTTGCGGGCGTCAGAGCGCACCCTGCGCGCCGTCCTGGCGGGCCGGCCCATCCTGCACGGCTCGGCGGTGGCGCTGCGGCTAGCGCTGGCTACGCAGCCGGAGGCCCGCCCATGACCGCCGAGACCGCACCCCTATGTTTGCTGCGCCTGCCGCAAGTCAAAGCGCGGGTCGGACTGCAACGGACGGCGATCTACGACGGCATCAAGCTCGGCACGTTCCCACCGCCGATCAAGCTAGGGCGCCGATGCGTCGCCTGGCCGTCCGACGTGATCGACGGGTGGGTGCGCGCACGAATCGCCGAGCGACCGGCGCCGGAGGCAAGGCGATGACCCCGATCAAGACAGTCCTGGCCGCAGCAGAGGCGCACGCCGAAGTCAAACGCGTTGGCGGTGAATTTGTCACGAACTGGCCCGCCCCCGGCCATCCTGACGAGCACCCGTCGTGCCATATCCGCGAAATGGACGACGGAACAGTCGTTATCAAGTGCAGGTCAAGAAACTGCTCCTTCGAGGACATGGCCAAGGGACTAGGACTACCGGAGCGCGATTTCTTCCCGCCGAAACCAGAGAAGCGCAAGCAGAAAGAGCTTGGCCCGTGTGTTGCCACATTCCTCTATGAGTTGACCCACGGCAAGACCGCTTACAAGGCGTGCCGCTTTCAGTTTCCTGGCTCAACCGAGAAGACCTTCATCCTCTTCCGCCCCGACGGAAATGGAAAATGGATCGCCAACCTGAAGGACGTCGAACGCATCCCTTACCGTTGGCCTGAACTGTTGGAGGCTGACCCATCGGCGCCCATCTGCATCTTTGAGGGCGAACGCAAAGTTGACCTAGCCCGAGACAAGCTAGGCGTTATTGCCACGTGCAATCCTGGCGGCACTGGCGGATCGAATCTGTGGAAGACGCCGGCCTTTCAAAAGGCCGTGAAGGGCCGGGACATCATCATCATTCCCGACCACGACGAACCCGGCGAGAAACACGCCGCGACGGTTGCACCAGCAATTGTGAGCGTCGCCAAGTCGATCAAGGTCGTGCGCCTGCCCCTGAAGAACCAAGGTGACGACGTTGTGCAGTTCATCGAGGCGGGCGGCACGCGCGAACAGTTCCTTGCGCTGGTAGCTGCTGCGCCAGTGTGGACGCCAGCGCCAGCCGAGGCGACCGTGCGCCGCCTACGCCCGGAGATCGAGGTGGGGACGGATGAGTCCAGGGTCGTCGATGAGGCGATCGCAGCGCTGGCCATCGCACCGGAGGTGTACGTCAGAGGCCCCGAGGTCGTAGAGATCGTGACCGACACACCGGCCACCCGCGGGGTGACCCGCGCTGGCCCACTCGTGCGGATACACCGATCGCCCGAGCCCCGCGTGCGCGAGCTGCTATCTACCTACGCTCAGTGGATGTCGACCGGCCGCGACGGTGAGTCGCTCGTCGAGGCCCATCCGCCGCTATGGGCGGTGAGGGCTGTCGTGTCCCGTGGCCACTGGCCGGCGCTGCGCCCACTGATCGCTGTGGCCGAGGCGCCGACGATGCGCCCCGACGGCACGATCCTCACTGAGCCGGGATATGATCCCGCGACTGGGATCTACCTGGCGCCGGGCGTGCGAGTAACAATCCCGGATCACCCGACGCGCGACCAGGCGATCGCGGCGGTGGCCGAGCTAGCCGACATCATCGGAGATTTTCCGCTTGCGAGTGAAGCCGGCCGTAGCGCATGGCTCGCGGGCGTGCTCACCGCTACCGTGCGCCCGGCGATCGACGGTCCCGCTCCGATGATTATCATCGACGCGTCCGTGCCCGGCGCCGGCAAGACCCTCATGGTCGATGCATCGGCCATGATCACCACCGGGCGCCCGGCGGCGCGCACCACATTCGTGGCCGACGATGCAGAGATGCGCAAACGGATCACTGCGATCGCGCTCGCTGGCGATCCCCTCGCCCTACTGGACAATGTCGTGGGCACGATCGGGTGCCCGTCGCTCGACGCTGCGTTGACGGGCACGACCTGGCGCGATCGGGTGCTCGGATCGTCTGCGATGACGGCAGAGCTGCCCATGCGCACGGTGTGGTGGGCCACCGGCAACGGGCTAGTCATCGGCGCGGATCTCATCCGGCGCGCCCTACTCGTGCGCCTAGAGCCCATGATGGAGCGTCCGGAGGAGCGCACGGGCTGGCGGCACCCGCGACTACTCGATCATGTGCGCGATGTCCGCGCCGAGCTACTGTCCGCCGCGCTCACGATCCCGCGTGCCTATGTGGTAGCTGGCAGGCCAGACCAGAGGCTCACCCCGATGGGCTCCTACACGGCATGGTCGGATCTCGTGCGCTCGGCCGTGGTGTGGGCCGGCATGGCTGACCCGTGCGCCACCGTCGGCGAAATTCGGGCGTGCGACCCGCGCGCGGACGCCCTGGCGGGACTGCTCGCGACGTGGCCAGCGGCCCCGGACGCGCCCGCCACCGTCGCCGAGTTATTGGCCGCCGCGACACCCGGTACGCCATGGCGCGCGGCGCTCTGCGAGTGGTGCCCACCCCGAGGCGCGGATCTTCTACCCGTCTCCCGCGCGCTGGGGAACAGGCTGCGGGGCGTCCGGCGTCGAGTCGTGGGCGCACAGTACATAGATGCCGGGCCGCACGGGCGCGGCGGTGTGTCGTGGCTGCTCCGCGCGACCGGATCGAGACTGCCGAGCCGTGACTGTGTGACTCCCGTGACTCTGGTATCCCGCTACGCGTGTAACGAACAAGTTCAGAATATAGATATAGGGGGTAGGACAGTCACCACCGTCACACAGTCACAGGGCTCAGATGATGGGCCAGACCCTGGCGACGGCGAGGGGGAAGTTTCGTGACGGCCCTCTCCATCCTGGCGCAGGCCACCGCGGCCGGGCTCACGCTGCGACCTTGTGGCGACAAGATCCGCTTCAAGCCAGCGGCGCGCCTGACGCCGGAATTGAAAGCCGCCATGGTGGAGAACAAGCAGGAGGTACTGGACCTGCTACGTGCTGGCCGCGTCGCCGAGATAAGGGCCTTCTACGGCCAAGCCTTCGTGCGGTTGTCCGGCATGTATCCTGACTCACTACTTGGCGACCTGTGGCTGATCGTCTCGCGTGAGCATCCCTCCCTGGCGACGTCCATTGAACGCGCCGAGTATGCCGCGGACGCATCGGCACTGGCCTTCCAGCGTGGCGACGACGTGGACTCCTCGGCGTTTCTTGCCTACCTGCGTACGTGGGAGGCGGCATGGCGCGAGGCCATCGCACTGGTCACGGCCAGCACTGACAGGTGCTCCGACTGCGGCCGGACGGACGCCACCATCATGGTCACGACGGACACCGGGCGGTTTTGCCGGCGGTGTCTGAGGCCCGCGCCACTGAACAGCCCACCGAAGGGAGCGCGGCGAGATGCGTGAAAACACCGTCCCGCAGCAGTTGGATTGCCCGCCTAGCAACCGAACTGAGCACCTAACCCCGCGTGGGGCTTGCACTTCAGCCGGTGCGTTAGCGGGAGTTACCCCGGAAGTTACCCGCACAAATGCCGTGCTGACCCCCAAATTCCCCCATCGGCATCACGATACCGAAGCCACTTGGCGAGCCGCGAGAAGCTGGCTCACGCTCGCCTTCCCGGCGGGCCTGGACGTTGCCCGCGTCGAGTTACAGGCCCGTTTTCCAGACTTGGCGCAAAACATCGCATTCCTCGAACAGGCGGCAGAGCGCGAGGCCAGCACCTTCGAGAACACGGCAGACGCCGACATGAGCGCTTTCCTGGCCGCGCTCGGTACGTGGGAAAAGGCCACGCTCGACGGCCTGGCCGCGCTCGACCACGCACGGCTGGAGGCATCCCCCGGCCGCCAGCTTGACCTTCCGCAATTGCGGAAGCTGGAGGCTCCCCATGTCTGAGACCACCGCCACCGCGAGCCGCGAGCCCTGCTCAACCTGTGGCACGACCCTGTGGACCGAGGCGCACTTTGTAAACGGCTCGCTGATTTGCTCGCCTTGCGCGCGCGAGATTCGCCGCACCGTCGAATCGAAACCCATGCCGCCGACTGCAAGCCAGCGAGCCCAGCTCGAACTGTGGGTGCGCGGCCCGCATCGGAGTGCGAGGCTATGAATTTCAAGATTTCGTCTCCCGTCGCCATCGCTGTGGCAATCCACGGCCGACGCGGTGTTGCGTCGTGTCTGCCCACGGCATCTCCTACCGTGGGCGACGAAGCGGCGACGAGGGGCGATCTCTTGCTCGACGAGGTGACATGAGTAAGACCACCACACCGCCAGCACCGCCAGCACCGCCCGCGTTGGCGGTGGTGCCGCTCGCGGCGTCGGGCGAGGCTTCGTCAGATCGCCAGGTATCGCCAGAGGGCGACGACGTCTTCAACGCCCGCGAGCTGGCGTACATCGAGGCGCGAGCCGCGGGACAGACGATCAAGGCCAGCGCAGCGGCAGCGCGCCCGCCCTATCCGTACTCGACGGCGAGAGTCCTGGACGACCGAGGAGACATCCGCGCGGCCCTTCGCAAGCGCGCCCGGGAGTCGGTCGAATGTGGGGTGCGGACCCTGGCACAGTCAGCATCCACGGCGGCCAAGTCGCTGACGGAAGTTGCGGAAAGCGGGGGAACCGGCGACGGCCCGCGCGTGACCGCGTGCAAAGCCATATTGGACCTTTCGATCCAGTCGCTGAAGATCGACGACGTGCTCGAAAGAGTGGAACGCCTCGAGGCGCAGCAAGGGCAACAACCCGGCAAGCCCGGCCAATTCAGGAGGAACTAGCAATGCGGTCACTGGCAGGAATCCGAACACGAATCGATCAACTACTGGAAGCCCGCGAAGAAGAGAACCAGCCGCCCGCGGCGGTGGTCTTGCTGCCCGAGAACCACCGAGGCCCGGACTACGACGGCCCGTGGCCTTACGTCCGACGCGTGGGCGCGGTCGCGGTCGTTGTCTACCGAATCGAAAACGGCCAGCCGTCCACCGAGGACATCCGCCAACTTATCGACGGAATGGTGACACCATGAGGGCGTTCACGTCGATCCGCGACCGCCTGGCCAAACTGGCGGCGTCGATGCCGGCGCTCACTTCCAGCGACGGCGCACCCGAGCGGAACGCCGAACGCTTGGCGTGCATCGCAGCGCAGCCCGAGGGACCGGCCCGCGACTTCACGATCCAGGTCTGCACCCATGCTGCAGCAGAAAGAGAGGGGCCCAAAGACTACCAGACGTTGATCGATGCTATCGGCGCTGAGGCCATCGCCCGCGCCTTTCCCGCCGGCGTACCGGGACAGCCCATTGCTGACGTGCGAGCACGCGCGCGTGCCTGGCTGCCGGCATCGGGAACCATCGATCCGATCACGGCGCGACTACGCGTGCAGATTGCACAAGTTTCCGAAACCCGCACCGAAACCAACTGAAAGGACATCATGACCACCGACAACAGTAAAGACCAAGCGGAACGCGAGACGATCAAACAGGCGCTCGAAAAAGTCACCAAGTTGCCAGCCGACGCCCTTGCCCGGGGTGGGCGAAACCTCGCCGAGGAAGCCGCGCGCTTTTTGCAAGACGCACACGAAGCGGCGGCACGGCGAGACAAGTAAACCCACGACGAAAGGAATTGACCCATGATCACTCGAACCATTCACGACGAAACCGAAACCGAAACCGAGCCAAGCGGTTACGACGCTTATTGCTCCAACCTCACCCATCGCACGCCCGAGAGCACGCCCGCCGAGGCGGAACCCGTTGACGAAAACGGCGCGGCCTTGACGGGCTACGACGCGTATTGTCACCGTCTCACCCATCCCAAACGGGTCAAATCCACGAGCAAGGATGGCCGTTGATGTTCGGCCGAAGGCTCGAATCGAAAAGCGCGGACGGCTTTCTCGGGAACCCAGCGCCCGAACCACAACCCGATCACAGCGGCGAGGATGGCTTGCTCGCGCACGCGAACGCGATCCGCCAGGCGCAAGCGACTGCGGCGAACGATGCCCTCCGTTGGCGTGTCGATGCCTGGCGGCAGTTGAGCGAGTCCGCGCGCTTGCTGATTGCCTTGTCGCTCGCGACCCAGAAGAGTGCGCCGCAAGCAAGCGCGTCCTTTCGCACGTTGGCCGCGCAGGTGGTGAAGGGTGGCGGCGTGCCGTGTCCCGTCGGCGTTGAGTGGTGGAGCGGCTTGCCAGGAATCTGAGGGACGACCCATGAGCGACCCAACCACAGCACAGCGGCTGGAATTTTTCGGGATGCGCGACGAGTCCCATCTACCGCCCCACATTTCGGATCCCCCGCCGGGACCACGCGACTTTGGACCGGCCGGCAATCATCGACTGCACGGGACAATTTCCGCTGCTGTCAACGAACTGCGAATAACAACTCAACCCGCACGCCGCAACCCGCGCGGGCATGTCGACGATGCGCGGATTTGCATTCGCTTCTGGCACAAGGACGGCAACGGCGCCTGGTGGCCAAACAAACAAAACCCGGGCCTCACCATTGAAGCCGCG
>PMJE01000642.1 GCA_003157315.1 Myxococcales bacterium
TGCGCCTGTTTGCCGACAAGGGGGAGACCTACAAGGTCGAGATCATCCAATCGATTCCCGAGGGCGAAGAGATTTCGCTTTACCAGCACGGCGACTTCGTGGACTTGTGCGCTGGGCCCCACATCGAACGCACCGGGCAGATCAAGGCTTTCAAGGTGCTGTCGTTCGCGGGTGCCTACTGGCGTGGCGACGAGCGCAACCCCCAGCTCCAGCGCGTCTACGGCACCGCCTTTGCCTCAAAGGATGACCTGAAAGCTCACCTGGGCCGGCTTGAAGAAGCCAAGCGCCGCGACCACCGCGTGCTGGGCAAGCAACTTGACCTGTTTTCGGTCGATGAACTGGTGGGTCCTGGCTTCGTACTCTGGCACCCCAAGGGCGCCATCATCCGCAACGTGCTCGAGGAAATGCTTCGCCGCGAGCTGGTTCGTCGTGGGTACGAGATGGTGTTCACCCCGCATGTGGCGCGCGAGCAGTTGCTGGTGAAGTCCGGCCACATGGAGCACTACAAAGAGAACCTCTTCGGCGGCATGGAACTGGAAGGCCAGCGCTATCTGGTCCGGCCCATGAACTGCCCCTTCCATATCGCCATCTACCGGTCGCAGCTTCGCTCGCACCGCGAGCTGCCCATCCGCTACGCTGAGTTTGGCACCGTGTATCGCTACGAACGCTCGGGCGTGTTGCACGGCCTGCTGCGCGTGCGCGGTTTCACCCAGGACGACGCCCATCTGTTTCTGCGCGAAGAGCAGATCGAGGAAGAAATGGCGGCCTGCGTACGCTTTGGTCTCGATGTCCTCAAGGTTTTCGGCTTTGCCGACGTGAAAGCCTTCTTGGCCACCCGGCCCGAGAATTTCATGGGCGAAAAGGCAGCCTGGGACCAGGCCGAGGCCGCCATCCGGCGCGTGCTGGAAGCCGCGGGCATGCCCTTCGAGGTCGACGAGGGCGGCGGCGCCTTCTATGGCCCGAAAATCGATCTCAAGATTCGCGACGCCCTTGGCCGCGAATGGCAGTGCACCACCTTCCAGCTCGATTTCCAGCTTCCTGAGCGCTTCGAACTGGAGTACGTGGCACCCGACGGCTCACGCAAGCGGCCGGTCATGATCCACCGCGCCCTGTTTGGTTCGATGGAACGTTTCATGGCGGTGCTCATCGAACACTTCGCCGGTGCATTCCCGCTTTGGCTGGCGCCGGTACAGGCGCGTGTGCTCACGGTTAGCGAAAAAGCCGATGTTTGGGGTCGCGAGGTGCAGGCGCGCCTGCTGGCGGCCGATCTGCGCGCGGACGCCGATCTGTCGGCCGACAAGCTGGGCGCCAAGATCCGGCGCGCACAGATGGAAAAGATCCCCTACATGTTGGTAGTGGGCGAAAGGGACATGGCTGCCCGCGTGGTTTCGCCGCGGACGCGGGATGGCCAGCAGCTGCCAGCCACGCCACTCGATGAGTTGGCGCAGAGGCTGGCGGCCGAGGCGGTTGCACCGGTCCTCGGCGCTCCCTTGGCAGAGAAGAAGTCGACCGATTAGCGCAGCGACCAACCAGGAGTAAAGACCATCCCAAGGCCAGGCGGATATTCAGGTCCCAGCGGAAGCGCTGCGGACAACTATCGTGTCGGGAGACGCATTCGCGTGCCCGAGGTTCGGGTCATAGGAGCCGATGGTTCACAGGTGGGCATCTTGCCGACCTATGAGGCATTGAAGCTCGCAGAAGAACAGACCCTTGATCTGGTGGAGGTAAGCCCGCGGGCGGTTCCTCCGGTTTGCCGGATCATGGACTTTGGCAAGTTCAAGTATGAGGAATCCAAGAAAGAAAAAGCGTCGCGGCGGCACCAGTCCACGGTCGTCATCAAGGAGATAAAACTTCGGCCCAAGACCGACAAGCACGACCTGGCATTCAAGCTCAAGCACATCCATCGCTTCTTGGGCGAAGGCAACAAGTGCAAGCTGGTGATCGTTTTTCGCGGTCGCGAGATCGTTCACCCCGAGACCGGCCAGGCCATGCTCGATCAAGTCGTCAAGGCCAGCGCAGATATCGCGGTGGTGGAGCAGAAGCCCATCATGGAGGGCCGTCGCATGGTCATGATGATCGGCCCACGCGCCGGCGTGATCCGATCGGCCAGCGCGCCGGCCGTGCCGTCGCTCGGGCGGGGTGACCAGGACGGACCAAAGACAACCGAGGTCCCGGTGCCGCCTCCCACCGGGCCGCGCTTCGGGGCAGCCCCAAAGTCCGAGAAGTCGTAGAGCCAGCCACAACATCCTGCGGCGATCGTGGGATGTTGGTCTCGCAAGCCTCTTGCACTGCCAGACGAGACGGATATACTCCGCGCCTCCCATGCCCAAGCTCAAGATGAAAACCAAGAGTGGCGCGAAAAAGCGCTTCAAGCTGACGGCCAAGGGACGCATCAAGAGGAAGCGTGCCTACCTGCGGCACATCCTCACGCCCAAGCGGACCAAGAACAAACGGAAACTACGTCGGGGCGGCTACATCGCCAAGAGCCAGGAGCACCAGATCAAGGCGATGATTCCGTACGGACTATAGGAGTTGACTCATGCCCCGCGCTAAAGGTGGATACAAGTCAAAGCGGCGCCGTGACCGCATTCGCAAGCATGCCAAGGGCTTTCGCGGCGGTCGCTCCAAGCTGTGGAAGGCAGCGATAGAAGCTGTCCATCACGCTTGGCGGTTCTCGCTCTTTCATCGTCGCAAGAGGAAGGGCGATTTCCGCGGGGTATGGATCACGCGCATCAATGCCGCCAGCCACGAGCTGGGGGTTTCGTACTCCCGGCTCATCGGCGCGATGGACAAGCAAGGCATCGATATCGACCGCAAGATTCTCGCGGACTTGGCCATCAGCGACCCCAACGCCTTCAAGAAGGTCGTTGAGGCTGCTGGCGTGGCGGCATCTTGAGATGGGAACCCTGAGAGGGTTCCCATACCCTCCCGCGATGGTCCGCCGCCGGCGGGGCCGGCGGGCTCCCCACGCGACCATGTTTCTCGTGGCGCCGGTTCGGTCGTGACTTCCGGCGAAGGAACCCCAGCGGCCCAGGATCTGATTTCCGCCTTCGAGCGTCTGACCGCGGAATTCGCGGCCGAGATCAGGTCGCTTTCCACTGAGCAGGACATGCGCACGGTGCAGGCGCGCTACCTGGGCAAGAAAGGCAGGGCCACTGAGCTGATGAAGGCTTTGGGCCGGTTGCCGCCAGGTGACCGGCCGGCAGTGGGCGAGGCAGCCAACCGGGCTCGTGCCGCCATCGAACAGGCTGTGNNCGTGACCCTGCCGGGCCGCGGCCGCCGCGCCGGATCCCTGCATCCGCTCACGCGGGTGCGGCTGGAAATCGAGCAGATCTTCCATGGTATGGGCTTCGAGGTGCGCACCGGTCCCTGGATCGAGACCGAGTGGAACAACTTCGACGCGCTCAACACGCCGGCTGACCACCCGGCGCGCGACATGCAGGACACTTTCTACGTCGAGGGTGGCTTCATCCTGCGCTCGCACACCTCGCCGGTGCAGATTCGCACCATGCTGGCCGGCCCGCCGCCGGTGAAGATCATCGCGCCCGGCAACGTGTTCCGCCGCGATGACGACGCCACCCACACGCCCATGTTTCCGCAGTGCGAGGGGCTGCACGTGGATCGCAACGTCAGCTTCGAGGACCTCAAGGCCACCCTCATCGCGTTCGTGCAGCAGTTCTTCGGGCCCGATACCCAGATCCGACTGCGGCCCAGCTTCTTCCCCTTTACCGAGCCTTCGGCCGAGGTGGACGCCTCTTGCTTCCTGTGTGAAGGCACGCAGCCCGCGCGCTCGACCTGCCGACTGTGCAAGGGCACGGGATGGCTGGAGATCGGCGGCTCCGGGATGGTTCACCCCAACGTGCTCAAGGCTGTCGGTTACGACAAGTACGACGTGACTGGATTCGCCTTTGGCATGGGCCTGTCGCGCATGGCGATGCTCAAATATGGGGTGCAGGACTTGCGCCTGTTTTACGAAAACGACCTGCGATTTTTGCGTCAGTTTCCAACTAGTTAGAGACGAATCATGAAGATCTCGTTGAACTGGCTGCGGGAACTGGTCGAGCTACCGGGGGGAGCCGACCTTGAGGCCGTGGCCCATGCACTCACCGAGCAGGGCCTTGAGGTCGAAGGTAGCGAAGCAAAGGGACGGGAGCTTGCCGGTGTGCTGGTGGTCGAAGTGCTGGACATCAAGCCGCACCCGAACGCCAACAAGTTGCGCATCGTGCGCGTGCGCGCGGGCCTTCGCGAAGAAAGCGTGGTGTGTGGGGCGCCCAACGTACCCCCGCCCGGCAATCGCGTGTGTTGGGCCCCGCCCGGCGCGCGTCTTCCCGGTGGGCACACTTTGGATGCCCGTGAGGTCCGCGGTGTGCTCTCGCCCGGCATGATCTGCAGCGAGCTGGAGATGGGATTGGCCGAGCAGGCCGACGGTATCTTGATTCTCCCGCCGACTGCCGAGTCTGGCGTCGAGGTGGCCAAGTATCTGGGCGTGGTGGACGACGTGCTGGAGGTGAACGTCACGCCCAACCGTCCCGATGCCCTGTCGCACCTTGGGATCGGGCGCGAGTTGGCGGCGCACTTCGGCACGCGCCTGCGGCCCATCGATATCTCCGCGGTTTCCGAGCAGTCCGGCGGAATCACCATGGACGTGCGCATCGACGATCCCGCGGCGTGTCCGCGCTACACGGCCAGCTTCGTCNNGGCCATCCCTTGCACGCCTTCGATTTCGACAAGCTCGCGGGGCCCATCGTGGTCCGGCGGGCGAGGGCGGGGGAAGCCATGACGACCCTCGACGGCCTGGGCCGCGCTTTGCTGGCCGAGGACATCGTGATCACCGATAGCAACGGGCTGGTGGCGCTGGCCGGTGTCATGGGCGGAAATACCAGCGAGATCTCAGGCGCGACCCGGAATGTACTGCTTGAGGCAGCTACCTTCGAGCCGCGCAGCATCCGCCGGACCAGCCGCCGCCTGGGGCTGGTGTCCGAGGCCTCCTATCGCTTCGAGCGCGGCGTGGATGCCAACAGCATTCCCCTGGCCGCGCGCCGGGCCGCGGTGCTCTTGGCCAAGCTAGGCGGTGGCAGCGTGGTTGCCGGCATGGTGGATCGCTACCCGCGGCACTCGCTACCGACCAAGGTGAAGCTGCGTACCGCCCACCTGCAGCGGGTGACCGGGGTGGACTACCCCGCGACCTTTGCGCGCGACCAGCTTGTCCGACTCGGGATCATCTGCGAGATGGCGGACGATGGCCTGGTCGCCACCGTCCCAACCTTCCGACCCGATCTGTGCATCGAGGAGGATCTGATCGAGGAGATCCTGCGCATGGGCGAGTACAGCAAGCCCGCGCACAAGCAGCGTATCCGCACCAACGCCACCGCACAGGCCAACCCAGAAGAGCCCGCGGATCGCGCACGCGCGTTGCTGGCCGGCGCCGGCCTGCACGAGATCGTGAGCTGGGCCTTCGTTCCACGAAGTGCCCTGGCAGCCGTGAGCGGAGACGGGACGCAGAAGGAGTTGGCCGACGGCATTGCCTTGCAGAATCCGATTTCGGCGGACTACGAGGTCATGCGCACCACCTTGCTGCCTGGGCTTGCCGATGCGCTTAAACGCAATCTCGCACGCGGGGTCAGTGACGCCTGGCTGTTTGAAGTGGGGCGGGTGGTGCAGCGGCCAGCCAAGCCTGGCGAGGCACCGGTCGAACGGGCGCACGCTGCTGGGCTGATCACCGGCCGGCGCGCCGAGTGGCTCAAGCCGGGCGAGCCGGTCGACTTTTACGATCTGAAGCGGGTCGTCCAGGATCTGCTGCGTGGCTTCGGACTGCAGGACGCCCGGTACTGTGCCCAGGCCGACGTGCCATATCTGCACCCGGGGGTTTCGGCCCTGGTCATGAGTCCCGCTGGCGCCGAATTTGGCCACCTAGGCGAGTTGCACCCGGCGATTGCTCGCCGCTTGGGCATCGAGCCGCGCACCTTCTACTTCGAGCTGGCCACAGCGCCCCTGGCCGCGGCCACGGTTTCCCTGCGCGCCGAGGCACCGCCGCGTTTTCCCTCGGTGACTCGTGATGTGTCTTTCTGGAGCGACGTCTCTCTGTCCGCGGATGCCCAACGTGCAGGCTTCTTGTCGGCCGAGGAGCCGCTGCTGCGTGAGCTGGCGGTCCTCGAAGATTTCCGCGATCCCACGTACGTCCCGGCAGGCAAGAAGGGGATGCTGTGGACCATGACCTATCGGGCGCCAGACCGCACATTGACTGACGCCGAGGCCGACTCCGCACATGGGCGCGTTGTCAAGGCCTTGGCCAACCTGTACCTCATCGAGATTCGCTAGCTCTAAGTCAGAGCGCATCTTCAACCCTTTGACATTAAAGGGATTTGTGGCCAACATAGTCCCATGACCAAGGCGGACATCGTCGA
>PMJE01000040.1 GCA_003157315.1 Myxococcales bacterium
ATAGCTGGTCAGCGTGTAGGTGGATAGGCCCGCCGGCAAGAAGAGCGAGAACCCGGTAAACATGATCGGCATCATGAACGCCATCATCTTTTGCTGCTGTGGATCCGTGCCCGCCGGTGACATGCGCATTTGCAAGAACATGACCGCGCCCATGAGCAAGGGCGTGGCGTAGTAGGGATCCTTGGCCGACAGGTCCGCGATGTAGAGGAATGACGAGCGGTGCAGCTCGACCGCGTAGTTGAGGGTGGAGAAGAGCGCGATCCAGATGGGCATCTGGATCAGGCTGGGCAAGCAGCCGCCAAACGGCGAGACGCCGTGGGCTTTGTACAAGTTCATGGTTTCCACACCCAGCTTCTGCTTGTCCTTCTCGTACTTCTTGCGCAAGGCCGCGATCTTGGGTGCCAACCGCTGCATCTTCTTCCCCGAGAGCAGCGTCCGCTGCGTGGGATAGAAGGTGAGCAGCTTGACAAAGATGGTTAGCAGGATGATAGCGATGCCCCAGTTGCCCGAGAGCCGGTAGAAGAGCTTGAGCAAGGCCAACATGGGCCGCGACAGCACCGCGAAGGTTACGTCCACGTCGTCCGCCAGGTGCGCATCCTCGCCGCCCGGGCGAACTTTCTGCAGATCGCTGTTGTATTTGGGACCGGCAAACACCTCGAAGGCGTACTCGGTCTTCTCACCCGGCGCCAAGGTTCGGCTGCTCAAGGAAAGAAAAACCTCGCCGGTGAGCGGGTCAAGCGCGCGCGCACCGCACCGACGTTCCTTCGGGGGAGTCTCCGGGTAGGGCACGGCAGCTATGGTGAAAAACTTCTCGCCGGCCGCCGCCCAGCGCACGCCACCCACCAAGTCGATAGGCTCTTTGCCCAGCGGCTCCACCGCCGAGCGGCGGGCCTTGTCGTTGGCCCAGCAAACCAGCTCTGCCAGGTTGGCCGAGGCGTAGCTCATGAAGCCACCGCCCTTCTTCTCGGGATCCTGCTCGGCGTACAGATGCACGATGAGGCCGTGCGACTGCGGTTTGTCGCTCTTGTTCTGGACGCTCACGCTCAAGTTGAGCCGGTAGCGGTCCGGTTCGCTCCGATAGCGCTTCTCAATTGCGACAACGTCCGTCTGCGCGCGGAAGACGACGGTGTCCGGGGCGGGCTGCTCGGCTGCCCAGGCCGTGTCATCGGGCAGCGAGAAATCCGCCTTGGCGAAGGTCGTCCGCAAGGGCGCCAGCTCAGGCTTTCCTGTCTTCACGAGCTCGATGCCGCTCTCGAGGTCGCGGCGGTTGAGCAGGAACTGCCGATCCTTCAGCTTCACTTGGCGGAGCGTGCCGCCCCAGCTCGACAGCAGGTAGCGCGCGTCGGGCGTGTCCAGTGCCAGCTCCTGTTCGGCTGGGCGCACAGCAGGCTGGGGCGCTGCAGGAGCTGAGCTTGGCGCCGCCTTTGCGGACTCAGCCGGGCTGGCAGGCGTGGCTTCGCGGGTCGCGCTCTGCGGGGACGGGGCAACCGGAGGCGCCGGCTGTGGGGGCGGGAAGAGCTTCCACCATCCCCACAGGATGGCGACAGAAACCACGATGGCCAGCCCGAGCCGCTTGTCCATAGTTTGTCCTACCCACCCTTTCCAGGAACCGGATCCAGACCACCACGCGAAAAGGGATGGCAGCGAAGCACGCGGCGCAAGGCCAAATATCCGCCTCGCACCACTCCCCACCTCTCCACGGCTTGCTCGGCGTAGACCGAACAAGAGGGCGTGTAGCGACAGACTGGACCAATGGCTGGAGCGACGGCGGCTCGGTAACCCCGCAGGACGGCGCGCGCGAAACCGCGGGCTATCCGACCGCCATGGGAGGGTTCAGATCTCACGGCCTTCCCGCCCGCACGAGGAGTTCGCTCAGTTCCGCGGCTGTCCGCTGGTACGAGCTCTGCGCCGTCGCAGGACGCGCTATGAAAACAAGGTCGGTACCCCCGGGCGCAGATGAAGCCAGGCGACGGTAGCTTTCGCGCAGCCACCGCTTGACCCGATTGCGGACCACCGCATTGCCGACTTTCTTGCTCACGGTGATCCCAATTCTGGCTCGCTCTTTGCGTTCTTGCTCGGGACGGGTAAGTGCATAGACCACGAGGTTGCGTCCGGGAATCCGGCGCCCGCGACGCTGCGCCGCCAGGAAACACGATCGCGCTCGCAAGCGATCCCTGCGGCCGAGCCCTTCCTGGCGGCCCTTGTCGCTCACGGGGCCTACTTCTTGGGCACGCTCACGGTGAGCTTCTTGCGCCCTTTGCGCCGACGGCGCCGAAGCACCTCGCGGCCGGCCGGCGTGCTCATACGTTTCCGGAAGCCATGGGTTCGCTTCCGGCTCTTTCGGTGCGGCTGGAAANNGTCAACGCCGCCATGGCCCATTCCGGATCTGCGGGCGCCGCGCGAGGGTTGTCCATCTTGCCAGGCATCGACGCGATCATGTGCTGAGTGGAACGATTCCTCCGAGGCTGGCAGCGCGCGCTCCTCCCCTCGGGGAGGTGGGTCCCGTCGAGAACTCTCGGCCGCAAGCGGGTGTGCGGTTTCCTTGTCGACGGCGCTTGCCAAGGTGGTCTGCTTGGTGAGGCTTTCCGCCCGTCGGAGAAGTNNCCCAGCGATCGCGAACGGTTCGCGGGGAGCCAAGACCCTATCGCCAAACCGGCCACAAGTCTTGCGCTCTTTGCACAAGGAAAATTTGCCCTGATCTTCGGCCTTTGACCGCGGCCGTTTTTGGGCCTTGTCGGTTGGATGCCGGATTGA
>PMJE01000470.1:0-1760 GCA_003157315.1 Myxococcales bacterium
TACAGGCGGTCGTCCTGGGATCCGAACAGGATGGCGCCGGCCGCGTCCACCAGGGCGGACGACAAGATGCGATCACCGGTGCGGAAGGTCCAGGCCGGCGTGCCATCGCGATGAACCGCGTAGAACAGGCCGTCGAACGAGCCCACGTACACCGTCCCGTCGCGGCCAATGGTGGGGGCCGCGCGAATGTCGTCGCCAGTGGAAAAGGCCCACACGATCTGGCCGAGCGGGCTTATGGCGTAGAGCTTGTTGTCATCAGATCCGAAATAGATGGTTCCGTCTTCCTCGATGGCAGGGCTGGACTCGACATCGGCGCGCGTGCGGAAGTCCCAGCGCTTGGTCCCATCCTTGTTGATGGCATAGAGGTTGTTGTCCATGCTCCCAGCGATCACAGTTCCGTCGGGCATCACCGCGGGTGCNNCCGAAATAGATGGTTCCGTCCAGCCCGATGGTGGGCCCGCCGTCCACATCGCAACGACTGGCGTCGGGACCCACCCCCAGCGTCTGGGCGCAGTTTCCCGCCCGCAGCTTCCACAAAGACTTGCCGTTCTTGCCGTCGAGNNGGCGAGCTGAAGATCAGGTCGCCGGTGGCAAATGACCAGCGCAACTTGCCTTGCCGATCGACTGCGTACAGCCGGCCATCGTGGCTGCCGAACAGGACCAGCCCGTCGGACGACAGCGCAGGCGACGAGGTGATGGGCGCGCCAGTCTCGAAGGTCCAGCGGATTTCCGGCCGCTGCGCGGGCAGCTTGTAGGGTGAGCGCCCGCGGTGCTGAGGCTCGAAGCGAAACATGGCTTGCGCAGGCGGCCCCACAGAAACTGGGGCCGCGCCGGTCGCGGTGGGGGCTGGCGCACAGGAAACGGCAGGCAGCGCTTTGGGCCAGACGCATTGGCCCGCCTCGCAGACGCGCGCCAGTTTGCAGTCGTTGTCGCAACCGCAGCCGGCAGGCGGCGGCGGCGCATGGGCCGCACACCCAGCCAACCCTATGACCAGTAGCCTCAGTCGGTTCATCAAAGAACAGATGCAGCAGTGCTAGAAAAGACTGAGCATCAGGTTGACGCCGAGGCTGTACCACACCTCGTTCCCCAGGACGATCCCGGCTGACTCGGAATATCGCGCAACCGTGGCGGCCGCCTCAGCAGCGAGCGCTGTTCTGCGGGTTTGCAGAAACTGAGCCCCGACGCCGGCGGAGGCGGCCTGGCCCCTGCAGTCCGACCAGTCGCCAAAATCGTCACTCCACTCGATGCAAGCGAAGCCAATGCCAAGCCGCGAATAGAGCCAGGGCAGTATGAATGCCTGGACCCCCGCGGTGTACGCCGTCTGTGCGTAGCTTGCGTGTCCGGAAAAAGCGGGACCGGACATTTGAGCCCAGGCCCCATCCATGGCCAGCAGCACCATCCAACGTTGGGTGATTCCAAAGGCAAGATGAAGGGAATACGAAAGGCCCGCCTCGGCGCCCGAGAACTTTGCGTCGTTGAAGGCAAGGCTGCTCACGCCCAGTCCGGCGCTAAACATGAAGGGACGGTAGACAAAGCGCATCGGGCCCGTGTAGGGCGGCGGCGTCGGTTCCGGGTAGTAGTAGCTGAAATGGTGGCGATAGGGGTGCCCGGGGGGGGGACCGTACCCGGGTGGCGGACCATAGCCGGGTGGCGGGCCGGGTGGTGGCGGCGGCATGGGTGCAGCCTCGACCTCGGCTGGCGGCGGAGGCGCCGGCGGAGCTGGTATGGCCGGTTCGGCTGCCGCAGTGGGCGGCGCATCA
>PMJE01000470.1:1777-3427 GCA_003157315.1 Myxococcales bacterium
CTGCCTAGTAGCATACTCGCAACCGACAAGATTGGTGCCAGCATCCTGCAAGTGCAATCTTCATGACGGGCCCATGCCTTCCTGTACAATGGGACCGATCATGTCGGGCCCAGGCTCCGCAGGACTTTTTGCTTCGCTGCGCAGCGCTGCTCGCCTGGCCCAGGAACGTTTTCTAGTCGGGCTGGCCGACGAAGGGGAACGGGCGCGTGTGGTGGCCGCCCTTTCCGCCGAGGGCCAGGTGGTGGAGTTGCCTTCTACCGAGCGGGCGCTCGACCGCCTGGCCGAGGAACCGTTCGAACTTGCGGTGCTCGATGAAGAGGGCGTGGATGCCGAACGGGACCCCTTCGCCACCGCGCGCGAGCTGCGACCGCTTGCCGACGTTGTGTTGCTGCTGCGGGGCGATCCCGAGCGCTGCTCGGACTTCTACGCGCGCGAGGTGGCAGCGTTGCTGCCGCGGCCCCTGCCGGGAAGTGATGCCCTGGTGCGGGCCCATCTGCGCTGGCTGGCCTCGTGCCGGCGGGCACGCACGCGCGAACTGCTGCTGGGGAACGCCATCAACACCCACCGCGACGCATTGGAGGCGAACGAGCCGGCACTCGCCGGCGCGCTGACCGCGGCACTTGGCGACCGCAAACGTCAACCGTCAATCATGGCCATGGGTGACGCGGAGCTGGCCAAGATCGTGGGTGGCGTGGTGGTATCGGCTTCACCTGACGTGGTGGTAGTCGGGGTCGCGGCGGAAGATCGGATGGATACACGTTTGCGCGAAGCCCGAAACCGTGCCGCGGGCGCCGCGGTCATTGTCGTCGATGCAACCCCAACCTCCGAACGATTGGGAGCAGCGGTCTACGCCGGTGTGCGCGCCTATCTCGGTCGCGCACGGATAGGGGAGATCGGTCGCATCGTGGCCAGCACCGCGAGCCGTCGCCGCGCCGAGGTGATGGGGCGCCAGTTGGTGGAGACGCTGGCGCGCTTCGGAGTCATGGACCAGGCGGGGCACGCGGGCTCGACCCCGGCGGCACCGCAAGACGTGGACGCCAAGCTGATAGCCGACGCCTCGGTCGCAGAGGGCGGGGCTGTGGTGCCGTCGGCTCACGAAGTCCTGGTGGTCGACGATGAGGTCGTGGTGCTGACCGTGCTGCGCGAGATCCTGCGCCGGGGCGGTTATCGAGTGACCACGGCAGCCTCAGCGGAGGAGGCCATCGAAATGATGCACAAACGGCATTTCGATCTCGTGCTGACGGACAAGAACCTGCCCGGTGCGTCGGGCTTGGAGGTCTTGCGCGTGGCGCGCACGCTCGATCCTCAGCCCGCCGTCGTGATGATCACCGGATACTCTTCCTACGATTCAGCAGTAGAGGCCCTGGACATCGGGGCGCAGGACTACATCGAGAAGCCGATACGCGACGTGGAGGCTCTGCGCTTCCGCATCCGCCGCGCACTTACACGCCGGGATGAGCAGCTTGCGCGCGCGCAGGCGACCTCGAAGGTCGACAAGGCCCGGCAGGGCGAGAAGGGCCGCGTGCTGGTGGTCGAAGTGGAGGGCTCACGCCGCCAGCTCATCGCCGAGTTCCTCGGCCGCTCGTTCAATGTGACGGCCGCCGCCAATGGCGACGAAGCCCTGACCCTGCTGCAAGACCAACGTTACGA
>PMJE01000470.1:3467-6380 GCA_003157315.1 Myxococcales bacterium
GTGGATGGCTATCTGGCGCGACCCAGCGAAGACCTCAAGGCCCTGGCCGAAAAAGTGGCCGGCGCGCTGCGAAGCCGGGGCGGGATCCTTCTGGGGTAAGCGGGCGCGGTGACAGGGGCGGTGGCGGCGACGGTGGCGGCGACGGGTCGCAGTGACGGTGGCGGTAGCGGCGACGGTGGCGGTAGGTAGGGGCGACCTGCGGTCGCCCATGTGGCCCGGGCCAGGACGGAATCAGGGATGGGTCAGGCGCCAGAGGATGGCGAGGATGGAATCGAGTAGGGCCAGTGCGGGCGTGACAGTCGCTTGGTCCACATCACCCCAGGCCATGGCAACGGCCAGGTGGGAGCGGACTTCTCCGGCAGAGCCGGCAGCGATGCGGTAGTGGTGAAGCCGATCCTGGCCCGCGCGCCGAGCCCCTTCGGCGATGTTGCCCGGCACCGAGGAGCCGGCGCGTTTGAGCTGCAGGGCCAGATCCCTGTCGTGAAGGCGAATGCGCTCGACCGCCGGCCGGAGCGCGCTGACCATCTGCAGAGCCATTTCGTAGACCTCGAAACGTTTCATCAGGACCTCCTTTGTCGCGGCCTCAAGCAGGCCGTCGTGCGCGTGTGACGGTCCCCTGTTCCGGCGCAAGAACGAAACGACAAGGTCAGCGCGAAACCATCGCGGCCGGTGGCGATGGTGCGCATGCGAGGGCCAACGGCTCCCTGTGCGCGTAGCCGTCAAGACTTGCCGAGTGACGGCAGCGGCCTCACCATTTTGGAAATGGCACCCCTCATCTTCACATCCGAGTTCTTGAAGAGCGTCCGTCCTGAGCCGCTGATGTCCGATCCACTGAGCCACCAGGTCGCGCGCCGGTCGCTCTACGAACGGCATCGCGAGCGCCTTGAGCGGTGGGCCGCTGGCTATCCAGAATACGGTCGAGATCAACTCGTCGGCCGGTTGCGTGCCAAGAAGGACGAGCAACACGAGGCTGCCGTCATGGAGCTCGCGCTTCATCGTGTGTTGTCGACGCATTTCGGATTCGACAAGGTTGTCCCTGACCAAGTGGTCCAAGGGAAGACGCCCGACTTCCGTGTGGTCGCGGGGAAGACGTCCTTTATAGTCGAGCTCCAAACCGTTACGGAGGACCCTGAGGAGCGCAAGGCGGACCGTCGCCGCAGGGTACTTGCCGATCAAATCAACGCCTGCGCTCCGCCCACTGTGACCGTCGTACTTCATTTCGACCCGGCCACGGATGAGGGACCTGCTGACTATGTGTCCGAAGGTGCAGCGCCGGCGAAGATCGCCCGGCGGCTCGCATCCGAGCTGAACTCGATTTCGCCGGGCACGAGACGCCCCTTCGAAGAATATGGGGCGCGGTTCACTTGGGAAGTCGTGCAAAGCCCCATGGAGACACTGGTGGTCTGCGCCAACGGCACCGTGGTGGGCGATCCGATGATGGAAAGAGCGCGGGATGCTCTCTCGAAGAAGGCTTCCAAGTACAAGGAGATTGTTGGCCCGCTACCATACGTCGTGGCTCTTGCCGGCTTCGGGTGTGACGGACTGAGCCGCGTGGCGGCGGAGGTTCTCTACGGCCCGCTTGCAATGACGTGGGATGCGCGCGACCGCGTCGCGCCGACCAGACTCACGCGAGGAGTGAATCGTGGATACGTGACGGGAAAGGATTCGCATTCGCACCTCAGCGCTGTCCTAACGATATGCGGGAATTTTAATCATTCGCACGGTGGCTTCATCTACGAAATCGGCATCGTCCACAACCCGTTGGCACGCACACCGTTGCCGGTCGAAGTCTTCGGAGACACGTTTCAGCTGGTGCCAACCGAGATCACGCCAGGGAGATACGAGGAGCGCGTAGTCGGAACCATCTCGGAGATGGTCCTCGACTGAGCGGAAGGCGGTGTGGGCTAGAATACAGGCCGGTATATCAACGCCCGGGGTGTGCTCGGACCGAGGGGAACAGAAGAAGTGTCCAGGGTGCCCGAGACCTTGACGGTCCATGATTCGTTGCTCTCCTCCCAGACGTCGAGAACGTCGGCCAGTGGTATGTGGCAGGGGGTGGCGCCGTCTTGGGCTACGACCAAGAAGTTCCGTCCCTTTGGAATGTTCTCAAGGCTAAGCGTCCACGTACCAAGAGTTTTCACTCCCGTCGTCGGGAAATTGCCCCGTGGAAAATAGAAGTTGACCTGCGATCTATTGTTCCCTGGAATTTCGGCAAGCATGAGATAGGTACGTCGGACTCTCGGGTTCATGAACATAGACAGATCCTCCGGGCGGATGTCGTCGGTCTGACTGGCGCGGCGGATGGGAAATCTCCATCCGATCGACCGATGACCACCAGGGGAGGCGACGATCTGATCGACGTATGGATCGACGTTTACGGCAACCAAGTCTACGTCGCCTGGTCCCTTGAGTGGGACGGTGTCGACGTTTTGAGCCGGCGAACACATGGTTCCGGCGCGCTGGTAGATGTCCATCACTTGGGCTACGGTCTGCCCTCTTACGCCTGGGTACTTGAGAACCGCCGGGCTCGACTGATTGTCAGCCCCGACGAGCAAGACGCCACCAACAGCGTTGGCGAAGGCCGCGATGTCCTTTGCGTGCTCCCACATCGCACCCTTGTTCGCGAAGGTCTTGAAATCGAGATCTTGCTTCTCACGGGCACGTGAGTCCAACGGACCGGCGGGCGGCAAGCTCGAAGCCTCCTCGATGCGTTGGTAGGTCACCTACTGATTCTACCCTCATCCGACGCAAGGAGTGACGCGAAGGCCACCAACGGAGGCTGCAGGCCGAAAACCGTGTGGGCACGCGGCGCCCGTCGACACGGCGCGGGCATTTCTGCCCGCCGACGAGAAACGGCGAGCAACTCGTTGCAGGTAGGCTTCGGAAAGACTCGCCACCGGCCGCGATGGTTTC
>PMJE01000293.1 GCA_003157315.1 Myxococcales bacterium
GATCATCTCCGAGATCATCGACCCAGTCTTGGAGATGCATCGGGGTGGCAAGATCCAGGTCAAGAGCCGGGTCGCGCTCGACGGTTTGGCGACCCTGCGCAAGATCTACACGCCGGGCGTGGCCAAGGTGTGCAAGCTGATCGAGCAGACGCGCGAGCTGAAGTACGAGTACACCGCGATCGGAAACACCGTGGCCATCGTCACCAACGGCACGGCCATCCTGGGCCTGGGCGACATCGGGCCGGTGGCCGGCATGCCGGTGATGGAGGGCAAGGCGGTCCTGTTCGATGCGCTGGTCGGTATCAACGGCGTGCCCATNNGACATCAAGGCGCCGGAGTGCTTCGAAATCGAGCGACGCCTCGACGAGATGCTGGACATCCCGGTCATGCACGATGACCAGCACGGTACCGCAACCGTGGCCCTGGCCGCTCTGCTCAATGCCACGAAATACGTGGGCAAACCCTTTCGCAACGACTGCGTCGGGGTGGTGGGGCTGGGCGCCGCTGGCATCGGCATTACAAAACTGCTCATCGCCTACGGTGCCAAGCGCATGGTGGGCACCGACATCAACCCGGGCGCGATGGAGATCTTCGCGAAAGCGGGCGGCACGCCCATGTCGCTCGACGAGGTCATGCGAACCGCGGACATCGTGATTGGCGTGACTGGCGCGGCCGGTCTGCTCAAACCCGCCATGATCCGCAAGGGGCAGATCATCCTGGCGATGTCCAACCCTCGACCCGAGATCTCGCCCGAGGACGCGCGCAAAGCCGGCGCGGCCTTTGCCGCCGACGGTCGCAGCGTGAACAACGGCCTGGCCTTTCCCGGTATATTCCGCGGCGCGCTCAATGCCCGTGCCCGATCGATCTGCAATCGCATGAAGATCGCCGCCGCGCGCACCATCGCATCCTTCGCCGCCACCGGCGAACTGGTGCCGTCGATGCTCAACCTGGACATGCACAAGGCGGTGGCCCAGGCGGTGGAACGCGCCGCCTTCGAGGCCGGCGTGGCCCGCGCCCGCAGCGCGGACCTGCCCGAGTAGGGGCGAGCATCGTTCGCTCGCCAAACGTGCCCAAAATGAACCGCTCCCTGCACAGGCCGCACAGAAACGTCAGTGTCCTGGCCATAGTCGGCCTCGGCATGTTCTGGGGCTGCAGCTCTGGAAACCGGGGCAGCGTTGCGCCTGCATCGGGACAGGGGGGATCTGCGGGCGGTATGCTAACCACGTCTTCTGCCACATCCTGGAATTTCGGTGGCGCCAGCGGCGGCAGTGCAGCCGGGGGGAGCGCGGCCGGCGGGAGCGCCAACGGCGGCAGCGCGCTCGGCGGTAGCTTTGCTGGCGGTAGCGCCACGGGCGGTAGTGCTCTCGGCGGTAGCTTGTCCAGCGGCACGACTTTCATGACGGGCGGCAGTGGCGATGGTGGCGCGGCCACCGGCGGATTCGTCACGGTCACCGGAGGGTCCTTCAGCCTCGGTGGCCAAGCAGGCGCCACGGCCGGCGGTAGCCGCGCTGGAGGCACAGCCCCAGGTGGAATCCCGACGGGCGGAATCTCCACAGTCGCGGGAGGTTCCAGCCCTGGCGGGGCAGGGGGCACGACCGCAAGCTCTGGCGGGTCGACCACGACTGGTGGCCAAGGCGGCAGCACGACAGCAACCTTTGGCGGGTCGACCTTCACCGGGGGCCAAGCAACCGGAGGCAGCCCCACCGGTGGCGCGACGGTCAATATCAGCAAGGACGGCGAAGTCCTGCTGACCAATGCGGGTTTGACCATCGTTTCGTACGGTGGCTACCTAAACGGGGAGTCTTTCCAGCAGGATGGCATCGTCAGTTACAACGGCTATCAGTACGCCGCCTTCTGGAATACCAGCCGCCATGTGGTGCTGGCCAGAAAAGCCCTGCCCAGCGGAACCTGGTCGACTCTCGAATTCACCGACTACAGCCTCAGTGCCGACGACGCTCACAACACCATCTCCCTCGGCATTTGTCCCAAGGATGGGACACTTCACCTTTCCTTCGACCACCATTCGAACAACCTGCACTACCGCAAGTCGGTTGCCGGGCTGCTGGCCAATCCAAGCACGCTTGCATGGGCGGCTGCGAGTTTCTCGGCGGTCAGCAGCAGCCTGGTGGGCAGCACGACCGTGGCCCTGGTGACCTATCCACGCTTCGTGACCGAGCCAGACGGCAACAAGATGCTGTTCGAAGCCCGCATTGGCACGAGCGGCAGCGGCGACGAGTATTTGTGGGAATACGACGCCGCCACCCATGCCTGGACTTCCTTGGGCATGTACATCAGCGGCACCATCGACAGCATCAATGCGTATCCCCATGGTTTGTCCTACACCAGGGGCGGATCCCGTCTACACATGTCATGGTGCTGGCGGGAAACTCCCGACGCCTCGACCAATCACGACCTGCTCTACATCTACAGTGATGACCACGGGCGGACCTGGAAGAACAATGTCGGCGCTGCGGTTGCCAGCACGGGATCATCTTTCGTGAGCAAGAACTCGTCGGGGATCAAGGTCTGGACCATCAACCAGAACCGCGGGCTGATCAACCAGGAGCACATGGCGATCGACGCCGCGGGTATAGTCCACGTGCTCCTGTCGCACATGCCCGATTCACAAGCCGATGACTCCAGCTTCGACAGCGCCAGGAGCAAGAGCCAGTTTTTCGACTATTGGCGAGCGGCCAGTGGAACCTGGACCAGGACTGCCATGGGATTGCCGGTGGTGGCGAGTTTTCGGGGCAAGCTGGCCATTTCCTCCAGCAACAACGTCTACGCGGTTTTGCCTGACCTGAGAATTGCAGCCGCCTCGGCCGCATCCGGCTTCGCCACTTGGGTTGTCCTTAACATTGCCGATTCGGGGAGGTTCTTCTCCGATCCGCTCATCGACACGGCCCGCCTGGCAGCGGAAGACAAACTCACGATCTTCTACCCGCAGAAAAGTTCTTCGAGTATCTACGTGCTCGACTACACGCTGAAGTAGCTCGGCGACTGAGCATCACGAGGCCAAATGGAACATTTGCAGTGCAAGATATGTGGCGCAGATGCCGCGAAGTTGGGAAGCAAGACTGGGGTTTCCAAGCGAGGACCATTCCAGCTATGGCATTGCCCGATTTGCCACTATTCGTTTGTGTCAAATCCGTGGACCGACTACCAGGCTATCTACACCGAGGCCTACTACCGAGGCAAAGGTGTGGATCCGATGGTCGACTACGTGTTCGAATTGGAGGAGCCGCTGCACAGTGTTCGGCTGTACGAATGGCGGGGCATCTTGGCGCGGGTTGGATCCCTGATCGATCTGAAGCCCGAGACTCGCTGGCTCGATTTTGGCTGCGGGAACGGCGGGTTGGTTCGCTACTGTGCACAAAATGGAAACCTGCGCGTCTTCGGTCACGAGCAGGGATGGATCAAAGAGAAGGCGGCCAGCTACGGCATTCCCTTCCTGGACTCGGCCCAACTTGATGCCATGGACGGCATGTTTGACGTGGTAACCGCCATCGAGGTGCTGGAGCACGTGACAGATCCCTTGGATGTGCTCCGTCGGATTCGTCGCCTCTTGCGGCCCGACGGCCTCTTCTTTTACACCACGGGGAATGCGAAACCGGTTCGCAAGAGGCTACTTTCGTGGTCGTACTTTGTCCCTGAGATTCACATCAGTCTGTACGAGCCGGAAACCATGGTCCGCGCACTCGAACTCTCAGGTTTCCGGCCCGAGTTTGCCGGGTTTGGCCCGGGCCATGCCGAGATCATCAAGTTCAAGGTGCTCAAGAATCTTGGCATCCGCCGAATATCCTCCATCCAGGGGTTGATCCCGTGGGGACCGTTGTCTCGACTTGTGGATCTGAAATACGGGGTGACGGCCCATCCAATTGCATGGGCGACCGGCCCGTGAGCGAGCGCTGCGCCTCCCGCTAGTACTTCAACGCACAATCTTGATGTTGACCATCGGGGTCTGCAATGTGCCCCACAGGCGCACCCATAGTCCCAGGTACATCTCCAGTCCCCGGGCCGCGGAGATGTCGCCCACGTCCACCACGTCGGACCAACCAAAGGATTTCAGGATTTCGGTCACCTTCCCCTTCGCGGCCGCGTCGTTGCCACAAATGAGCAAGGAATGGTCGCCGTGGTTCAACGCCTTGGGATTCACCATGACTGGCGCGGCAACCATGTTGAATGCCTTCACCACCTTCAGGTTTGCGAAGGTCTTCTGGATGTTCTCCGCTAGGCAACGGTCCTGCGCGGCCAGCACCCGCGGCGGCATTCCCTGGCTGAAGTCCAATTCATTGGCGGTGTCGATCAGGACTTTGGATCCGACCTTGTCAACCCCGGCCAGCTTGAGCGCCTCGATTGAGGCCAGCCCGTGCGTGGCGTTCAGCAAGACCTCTCCGTAGACGGCGGCTTCCTGAAAGGTCACCACTCGCGCCTTGTGTTGCACGGTTTCCAGCCACTCCCGCAGGCTGCCCGCCATCATCTTCTTCTCATCCAGTTTCTTCGGATCCCTCGTTCCCAGGACCACGTCGTGCCCGAGTTCCACCAGTTTCACCCCAAGGGTTTGTGCCACTACTCCGGATCCAATGAGTCCGATCTTCATGAGTCACTCCGTTCTTCAAACGGTTGGATGCTATTTGCAGAGCCCCGCTTGCGCCCAACCTGCCAGGACTTGTTGGCAGACGCTGTCGGTAAGGGAGGCGAGTTGAGAGCAGGTCTGCTGGAAGGCCGCGGCTTGCGGGCCAGCCAGCAGCGCATCGCAGCAGGCGAGGAGGGCTGCGCAGTTTGTTGTTGCTGTGTTCGTACCGCTGGCCGTGTTGGTGAGCGTTGCGGTGCTGGTCAAAGTCGAGGTGTTTACCAGCGTGGCGGTGTTGGTGAAGGTGTTGGTAAAAGTCGCAGTATTGATCAGCGTTGCGGTGCTGGTGGCTGCTCCGGTGGTGTTCGCCGTGCAGACCGGCAGAGTACAGCCTGAGCCAAGCGAACAGACGCTAATGGCCGAGAATGCCACCGAACAGCTGGCATTGCTTGTCACGTCAGTCGTGTAGCAATTGTTGTCGCAAGCGCTCGCCGTGGCATCGCAGGGACAGGCCAGCTCACAAGATATATACGGTGCGCACGGGCCGGAAAACGATCCACTGGCATAGCCGTTGCCCAAGGCCGCCTTTAATTGGGCGTCGCACGCGGTTTCAAGGCACTGCGCGTAGGCATCCTCGCCGGTGCAAGTCTGGCTCGATGTCGAGCCGGTGCATTGGCCTGTTAGCGAGTTCCTGCCATTGGAGTTTTGCAGACCGCCGTTTTTGCTGCTGCCGCCGCTGCCACAAGCGGTGGTGACCAGCATCCCTATCCCCAGGTAGCGTACGAGTACTCGCATGAGAAATCCCTCCTCTTCCGATTGGTAGCCTCAGTCCAACTATTTCAGCGCGAGCACCGTCGGCCTCTACCGCGCATCAAGCTGGCTCCGCAGTAGCCCACACAGCGTTCGTTGCGGTCGGGACCTCCACGACGCGTCGGCTCGATCCGAATTTCAATCAGTAGTGTTAATTGGATGACCGATCAAGGCCAAGGGAGCATAGATTTGGGCGAAGAGGCCCGTCACGACCTGCCCCGGTCAGAACCCGCTTGCCTTCTTGGCGACCGCGAGAAGCCCGACCGTGGGGTCGTTCACCACGACCTTGCCGAAAATCGTCAGGTCAGCGGCGTCTCCGGTGTAGGCCTTCATGAGGTTGTAGAACAGGGAAAACCAATCGTCATCCGCCATCGAATTCGCGAGGTTGTTGTCGTCAGCCGCCCACGCGAGGGTTCCAATTCCACGCGCGAGTGCGCTGGCCATAAGATCAGCGGGCGCCAGGTTGGTCGGCGACGGCCCAATGTTGCGGCCAGGTCCGAACTCGCCGATCAGGAACGCAAGCCCGGTTGCCTTGAGCCGGTCGAGGTTGGTGTCTAGTGTCGTGACGTCCGGGGTGCCGCCGTAAACGTGGAGCGAGAAAACGACGTTGTGCAACGGATCGGCTGCGAGCACAGCCGCTCCGTACTTCGCGATGTCATCGACGTCCTGCCCGCAGCCACCGCTGTCAATCATCAGCAGACCGGCATATCCGGCGGTGCGCATGCGCCCAACTGCGGTGATGTACTGGTCGCGCCAGACCGTCGAGTTTGCGGGGCCGGCCTCGTTCGAGATGTTGATCATCGAGGCACGTTCGTATTTCTTCCACGCGGCGGCCTCGGCCACCCAGGCGTCCACATCCGCGGCGAGCGTGGTCGCAAAGGTACTGCTCTCCATGCAGGTCGCCTCCCAGCGCCCAGGGATCACGACGATATGGGCGGCGTAGAAGCGATCGAAGAGGGTTGTCGTTGTCGCGTTTGGCAGACGGAAGTAGAGATTCACGCGCACGGCGTTGGTTCCGGTCAGCTCGAGCCCATTGTTTTCCTGGTCGACGTGGGCCTTGTTCACACCCCAAGGCAGAAAGGCCGCGCCAGTTGCGTCGAAGATCTGCCCGTTCGCGACGAACATCGTGCCTCCCAGCGTGGCGTCGAATGGGGCAGGCGGGGCATCACCGGTCGGCCCGTCGCTGGCGACGTCGCCGTGGACGTCAGCGCGGGCATCCACCGCGTTGCCCGGTCCGTCGTGCAGCACATCGGCTGAGAGGTCAGTGTGAGCATCCGCTGCATTGCCCGGTCCGTCATGCAGCACATCGGCTGAGAGGTCCGCCCCGGCATCGGTGGCTGTGCCGCCCGTCGCGGTGGTCGCGCCGCCAGTAGCGCTAGTTCGCCCACCGGCAGCGGTCGTCGCACCTCCCGTCGCGGTGGTTCGACCACCACTAGCGGTGGTCGCGCCGCCAGTCGCGGTGGTTCGACCACCACTAGCGGTGGTCGCGCCGCCAGTCGCGGTGGGTTGCCCACCACTAGCGGTCGTCGTGCCGCCCGATCCCGCCGTCGCTGTGCCACCGGTCGAAGCAGTCGTGCTGGTGGTTCCGCCGGTTGCGCTGGTTTCCGGACTCGTGCGTCCGCCCGTTTCCGCGGTCCCGCCGTTGCCGCCCGGGACGCCCGATCCACCGGTCGCCGTGCCGCCCCCGGAAGAACTGCAAGCGGCGAACAAGAATCCCGCAGCTAGGATGGCCAGGAGATTCCCCTTCATGCCCAAGGCCGTGGGCTCGACGCATGTCGTGGTGTGCATCGGTTCCTCCATGAATTGCGGTAAGTGGGTTCCCGTTTCAGGGTACACCAATCGGCGGCGAGGTTGTGACATTCAATGCCGGGTATGGGGACGGTGGCCTTGACCGCTCATGCATACGGATGTACGTATAATCGTATGAATCGTCGTGCAGTGCCGGAAACCCGGCGGGTGACCGCCAACCTTCCCGTTAGGCTGGTCGATGACGCATGTCAGGTAACCGGCAAGGGCATCACGGAGACACTGGTGGCAGGATTGGAGCGGGTGAAACGCTCGGCTGCGGCCGCCAAGGCACGCGCGCTCAAGGGGAAGCTCCATCTGACGATCGATATCGAGACCTCTCGTGAGCGCGCTCGTCATTGATACTTCGTCCTGGATCGCGTACTTCCGGGAGGGGAGCGGCGATGCCATCATCGAGCCCNNCCCTGTGCCCGGCGGACGTCGCGCACTGGTTTCGCGTGGGCAGATTGCGCAACTCGCTTGCGGCCAGGGGTCTCTCTATCTCGACCCCCGATGCTCACGTCGCCCAGTGCGCCCTCGACCTCGGCGCCGAACTGCTCTCGGCGGACACAATCTTTCGCCTTGTGGCTCGTCACACGAAGCTGTCCTTGTTCAGGCTGTGAGTCCTGCCGGGGGCGCCGCGCTTGCTACGCGCGAAACTCGCGCGCGCGATGGCGCGCGATCGCGGGGCGGGGCAAGGGCGGGGACAGGGCGCGCAGCGCAGACACAAGTTGGGGGCCGTCCGGCATCCAACTCTGAAATCAACCTGCGCCACAACTCGCAGGCACAAGGAGACACCATCATGGGAAATCCGTTCATCCACGTCGAGCTCAGCACCACGAATCTCCCCAAGGCGAAGGCTTTCTTCGCCAAACTCTTCAACTGGAAACTCCAGGATGTGCCGGCGGAGACGCCGGGCGATGAGTACACTGTGATCAAGGTCGGCAAAGGCGTGGGCGGCGGGATGATGAAGCAGATGATTCCCGGAGCTGGGTCGGCCTGGATGCCCTACGTGTTGGTGAAAGACATCGATGCGGCGACCAAAAAAGCGAAAAAGCTGCGCGCTAAGATCATGAAGGGCGTAACCAAAGTCGAGGGTATGGGCTGGCTCAGCATCATCGTCGACCCCACTGGCGCCATCTTGGGCCTGTGGGAACCCGAGGACATGTGAATCGATTGTGAGCGCGGGCTCGCACGCAACCGGCCTCGATGGCACAAGCCGTTCAGCAGCCGACCCGCGCATCGAGGCTCAACCAGCCTCTGGCACCACCCCGTTCGCGAGTTCCTGCGTGAAAACAAGCTGCCGACGGCTTGTTTCGCGGTACCGTGCCAATCGGCTTGGTCTGCCAGTAGGCATCTGGCACCAACCTGTGCGCCTGGGCCCTACGCCGCGTAGTTCGGGGGCGCGGCGAAGCCGCCGATCTCTCGCGCCAACAGATCTGCGAAAGTAATCGGAGTGGCATCTTCCCAGAAAGGCCCCATGATTTGGATTCCCACCGGCAGTCCGGCTTCAGTCCGGCCGACCGGCGCAACCGTCGCCGGACAACCCGTCAACGCCGCCGGCGCGATCCAGTCAAACAGATCAGAGTAGCGCCGCGGGCCGCTCGCGCTGGCGATCGTGCGTCTGTCTTGCGGTTCGCTGTGATCATGCGCGAAAGCCTCCGAGAACGCTGTCGGCGACAGAAACACGTCGACTTCATCGAAGTAAGCTTGCCACTTGGCACGAAAGGCGAGGCGCTTGAAGTTCTGCGCCTGCCAATCGGCAAACGAGCTGAGGGCCGCCATGGCTTCCGGGCTTTGCGACTTTGCCCAGCGGCTCCGCTCGGCGGCCTGCACCGCGGGCGGCGCAACGCTGAAGAAGAATGCATTGAAGTGAAACAGGTAGGTACTCAGCAACGCCGCCGGATCGACCCCCGCCGGCCATCCCGGTTTCAGCTTGGCGCCGGCACGGCCCAGGCGCTCAATCGTCTTCTCCAGCACCTGCCTGACCCCCGGCGTGGGAGGAGCAAAGTTTTGCTCGAGAACGTAGCCAACCCGAAAATCCCCGAGGCGTTGGTGGCGCGGCGCTGGCATCTCCCACTTCCACGCCTTGGCATCCCAGCCGGTTGGGCCTCCCAGAATCTGCAGGGCCGCCAACAGATCACCCGCATCACGCGCCATCGGTCCAGCTACGCCCATGAGGGATGAGAATCCCGGTACGCCGCTGCCACCACCCGGTTGATGCCCGCGCGCGCTCACCAAATCGATCGTCGGCTTGTGCCCGTAGATCCCGCAGAAATGCGCAGGCACGCGGATCGAGCCCCCGATGTCGCTCCCCACGCTCAGGTAGCCGAGGCCGGCGGCCAACGCCGCGGCGCTGCCACCCGAGGATCCTCCCGGAGTCTTCTTGAGGTCCCAGGGATTGTTGGTCGTGCCATAGATGGGGTTGTGGCTTTGCCAGTCCGATAGCCCAACTGGAACGTTGGTTGCGCCGATCAATATCGCCCCGGCGCCCAGCAACCGATCCACGACCTCGGCGCTGGCCGGCGCCTTCGAATTGCGAAAGGGAACAATCCCCCAGGTGCACGGACGGCCGGCGACAGCAAAGGCCTCCTTCACGTGAATCGGCACGCCGTGAAACAGCCCGCGCTTGCTCCCGCGGGAGGGAGCCTGGTCAGCCTTCTTCGCCTGTTCCAACGCCTCTTCGCGCAGCTGATAGGCGAAAGCATTCAGCCCAGGGTTGTAGCGATCGATGCGCTCGAACACCCGGCGAGTCAGCTCAAGCGAAGAAACCTTTCTCCGGCGAATGGCTTCTGCCGCCTGCAGCGCGGAGCCAAAATCGAACTCGTGCGGGTGCGATTCAGACGAGGCAGCAAGGGCCTCGCCCGGCTCGCTATTTGGCGCCACGGCGGGCAACCGCAGAGTGTTGGCAGCAATGGTGGCAGGCACAGCAGCTAGAAAGTCACGACGATTCACTTGAATACCTCCGGTGGACGCATCTTCGCGTGTCTCGGATAATAGTTCTGGCAGCCAGACATGGATCGAATAGTGGGACAGGACGGCCTTCGCCATCATACAATAGGCGGCGGTGGTGAACATGACTCAGACTCCTCAGCATCCGTGTTGGGTCCGAATTGGCGTTTCACTGGCTCTCGCCTTTGGCGCCTGCTCAGGAGGCAGCGGAACCGGCGCTTCCGGTGGAAGCACGAGCCCCGCACCTGCTGGGTCAGGAGNNGATGGGGCAAGCAGCAGCAACGACGGCGGCAGCTTGGTCACCTCGATCAGCAAGGATGGCGTGACCTGGACCTTCTCCGCGCCGGTGCTGGCGGGCCAGTTCGTGACCGGCGACTATTGGATTGTGGGCCCGGCGACAGTGACCGCGATCAGCCCTGCGCCGACCAACGCCACGCCGTTTTTGAACGGATCGGTCGTGAACCTCCCGACCTCCAATGGCAAGAGTCCCTTCGACTCGCGGCTCAACGACGGTACCGACGAGTCATGGTGGTTCGACGCCAGCTTTCGCTCGTATCCACCGGTGTCGCTCAAACCGGGCGACTCACTCGTGTCGAGCGTCAGCCTGGCCACGCCGGCCTCGCTACCCGAGGTGATGCGAGCGAGCGACAAGAGCTGCAGCCCGGTCCGAAGCGCCTCGGTCTTGACCGTCCTGTCGGCCGCTCCAGCCGCGGACGCGTTTAGGCCGTCCTACTGCGACCGGAGCCAGACCCTGCATCGCGCGAGTGCGCTACGCCGCGATCTTCTGCCCGCGCAGCCCGCGCCCAAACCGCAGAGCACACCCACCCTGGCGCAGTTCGAGGCCCTCTTCCGGCGCCCGTGGATCGACACCAATGCCTTCCTCTTCGATACGCCCGCCGAGTACATGCCCAGCTACGGCCAGCACGTCGCTTTTGCCGTCAGTTACGCCAGCCTGCTCTTGCTCCTCGATTTCCCGGCGGCAGACAAGGAGCCGCTCACCAACTACCTCGTGCAATACGGGATCGATCTCTACGGCTGCGTGAAGGCCGGCTACGGTTGGCCCGCGTTCGGCGGCCACCGCAGCGGGCGCAAGCTGCCCATCTTGATTGCCGGGCTTCTACTGCAAGACGACGGGATGAAGAACGTCTCCGGGAGCTACCCCAACCGATTCGGCGAGGACATGCAAACCGTCTACGTCAACCAGATCCCGGGCGGGTACAGCAAAGCCTGGCAGGGTGCGACTGTGATCTACGGCGGGCACTACGGGGTCGATCAAACCAGCGGCACGCCCACCGATAGCAGCAGCAACGGACTCTACGCACCCTACGAACAACTGCAGCCCAAGGACTGGCAGCTCTTGACCCCGCCGGGCGAGCA
>PMJE01000056.1 GCA_003157315.1 Myxococcales bacterium
GATCACGGGCAGCTACATCAACAGTGCCTTTGCCAAGAGCGACGCCGAACTGGCCGGTTTCGACGAGGCCATCCTGCTCAACCGCGATGGACATGTCAGCGAGGGCTCGGGCGAAAACATCTTTCTCATCCGCCGCGGGATCGCGGTCACGCCTTCACTCGATCAGAGCGTTCTGGAAGGCATCACGCGCCGGTCGCTCATCACCCTGCTGCGCGACGAGCTGGGAATGGCCGTCGAGGAGCGTCCGGTGGAGCGGGGTGAGCTGTTCCTGGCCGACGAGATCTTCCTGACCGGGACGGCCGCGCAGATCACCGCGGTCACGCGCATCGACCACCGGCCCATCGGCACCGGCCAGATGGGCAGCGTGACCACGCGCCTGCGCTCGCTGTTCTTCGACGTCGTGCGCGGCCGCTCGCCCAAATACCGGGCGTGGTGCACGCCGGTGACGTGACACTCCGCCCGCCGGTCACCATCCCGGCGGCATGCGCGGCGGCTGGGTGGACCGGAGCAGCTCCAGATCCTCGACGGTGAGGCCGTACGCCTCGTGAACCGCGGCGGCGATTGTCCGCTCAAGATCGAGAATGCGCGCCCGTTTGTCGACGATCTTCGGCGCCTCCGCCTCGAAGAGCGCGCGCAGCGCCTTGAGCCCGGCGGGCGAAAGCGCCGCGCCTTTCTTGGGCCGGCGTTTCTTCACTTCGTGGACGAAGGCGTCGCTGCCAAGGTTTGAGAAGTCGCCGAGCACCTGACCCGGGGTCTCGACGTGGTACTCGATTCGGAGCACGTCGAGGACCGCGGCGGTTGCCTCCGCGGAGGTCCGAGTCAGGTCGACGATGCTCTCCACCGCAGGCGTCGTCGCGTCCAGTTGCTGAGCCTTGGCGCACGGAATGGGGACGTGCACAATCTTGTCGCCTGCCGGACTGAGGGCTTCGTCCTTCAGATGCACCAGATAGCGCCAGTTGTGCCACCACATCGCTGGACTATTGAGGGCGGCGACAAGCCAAGGGTCTTCGCTCTCAAGGAGAAATCCCTTGTTGTTCAAGAAGTACCCAGTTCGATCCAATCCATATGCCGGATGAAATTGAATCTCTTGGTAGACAATCTTGGGTCGCTGGAATAGGTCGACGTAGTCTGATGCATACCGGCTCAGCGCGTACCAGGGGAAGCGTTCCTGTCGAACTTCAGCGCGAGCCTCAAGCAGATCCCTTTGAGACTCCAAATGTGCCTGGATGGCGGGATAGGATCCCAGCGAGAAATTCCAAGGGGCATAGATCATCCAGAGGCCCGCCCATTCGGCCGCCCATCGCGCGATGTCCTGTCCGCGAAGGTACTTCTTCAGGACATGGGCTGAACGTGGGTCTTCTCGGCAAAGGCGTTCCTTAGTGGCTTGGTCGACGAGAAATGCCTCGTTGCAACCTGTCTTGATGCCGTAATACGGCTTGATCGGCGCGTACTCACCCAGCTGCACGCCATTGCGCCGCAGTTTCTCAAGCAGCGCCTGCACGCCCGGTGGCTCCAGGGTCCAGCCCGCGCTGTCGAGCTTCGCCTGGGGCATGGGGAATCGGTGTTCCTCCACGTAGCTGGCGAGCAGCTCCTTGCCCAGCTCTTCGCGGGGATAGAGCGTCACGCGCACGGCGTGCTCCGGCGGCGGTGGTGATTTGCGTAGGGTAATGATGCACGGGAAGGCGTCCGTGCCCGGAAAGATCGGCGCGTGGCCAAAGTCGACCATGGTGTCGATGGTGCATTGCTTGGCGAACATCGCGCGCAGCTTTTCGGCGTAGCCGCCGCGCAGCCACTTGTTCGAGACGATGAAGCCCAGCCTGCCGCCGGGCTTCAACTGTTGCAGGCTGCGCTCGAAGAAGTAGACGAAAAGATCGGCGGTGCCGTCGTAGGCGCGAAACGAGGCCTGCCAATGCTCCTTGTAGGCCGTGAGCAGCTCCTGCCGCACGTAGGGCGGATTGGCAAGCACCACGTCGAAGCCCTCGCGCCAGCGAGCATCCACGGCGACCGCGTCGGCACGATCCGCCGGGTCGAGTTCCGACAGGACGAACGGGTCCGGCTCGACTCCCCAGTCAAAGGCCAGGGGATCGACGCGGCGGTCGCTGACCACGCTGTTGCCCTGCCGCACGTTGCGGTCGAGGTAGGTCAGCTTCTTTTTGCTCTGGGCGGTCTTGAGCCAGAGCGAAAGCTTGGTGATCTCGACAGACTCGCCGCTCTTGTCCACGCCGAAGAGGTTCTCGTTGAGCACCGTCCGGGTGAGGTCGAACAGGCTGGCCTGCTGGCCGCGCAGCTCGGCCAGTGCGCGGTTGGCGCGGTCGAATTCCTGCGCCAGGGCGTCGAACGCCGCGATCAAGAAAGCCCCGCTGCCGCACGCTGGGTCGAGCACCCGAATCTTGCGCAGCTCGTTCTGATACGCCTCCCAGGCGGCGATGCGATCCTTCTTCGTGGCACCGCGGCCCGCCTGCGCTCGCTCCCACGCATCGGTGATGACGAAGCCAAGCGTCTCGCGCACCAGGAACCCGGTCACGAATGGCGGTGTGTAGAAGATGCCTTCGACCTGACGCTTCGACGGCGCCTTCTGGGTGCCCACCGATGTGCTCGCCGGCACCGGTCCACTCTGCTGGTCAGCCTCGCGCCGGAGTTCCTCGAGATCGGTGATCGACTGCTCGAAGATGTGCCCCAGCACGTCGACCGAGACGTCCTCGCCGAAGTCGTAGGCGCCCAGTTCGTTGAATGCGCCGCACAGCTCGTCGGAGATCTCCAGGCCCTCCAGCTCCGCGACTTCGCGAAACAGCCCGCCGTTGTAGGCCGGGATGCCGAGCTGGGCGCTGCCCTTGTCGAC
>PMJE01000017.1 GCA_003157315.1 Myxococcales bacterium
TTTTCCAGGAGCATGTCCATCCTCGGCAGCGCCAACCTCACGCTGCCTGCTTCAGTTGTCTCTCGGTCCAGGATTTCGCAGAACGAAATAACATCTGCGCACGCCGCCCCGACTGCCTCAGCGTGATAACGCGAAGATGCATATGCCAGAACCGGGAACGTGGCAAGCAACATCTTGGTTAGCGGACGTTTGACGATAGGCGTTGTAGCTACCCACCCAGACCGAACTGGAGCACGCCGGGCGCTCGGGCCGAGTCTATCAACAAGACGATCTCCGAGGACAAAGATTACGACCGCCAAGCGGTTCATGCTCATGGCGTGGTGACGAACGTCAGACTCGACGCAAACACGTTGTAGGTGCCGGTGCGGTCGTCGACATACGTGACCAGGGGACCATAGATGTTGTTCAGGCGTTCGTCGTGCGTAGTGCCGGTGGCCCGGAAGGTATCGCCCTCTGCCAGACGGTAAATGAATATCTGGTAGTAGCCGAGAATGTTGGATTCGTAGGCCAGCAGGTCACCACTGATGTCGGGCCGTTGATTGTCAGAGCCGTTGTCCGCGATGGTGAGCGTCGCGCCGGTGTCCATGTTGATCGCCTGAATCGAGACTCCAGCCGGGTTCGTGACGCTGCTCGTCTCGAAAGTAATCCACGCGCCATCGGTCGCCACATCCTGCTCGTTGAGCTGGGCATTGGCCGAAACCGACTCAGTCAGGCCTTTCTGCATGTCAAAGGCGGCTACGTCGTACTGATTGTTGACGAGCTGCGACCACACGATGAACCGGTCGCCGATGGCAGCGTCGCCGATGCTGGGTGTCGGCCCCGCCATGACGCTGGTCTGAGCCGGCAGTCCGCTGCCGATGTCGTAGAGCAGGACTTGCATGCCGACAGCCAATTCTTGCAGAAAAACTACATACTGACCGAAAATCCGCGGCGAAATGCAGTCACCGGTGGAGGTCAGGCGATTCGCTAGGCCTGTCGAGATCTGAAACAAGACGATGTCGCCGGGCATGCCCACGGACGGGGACCGGGTGTATACGATGTAGTCACCCGACGCGTCGTTGAGATATTGATTCTCAGAGGATTCCGCCACGGGAACCGGGGATCCGGTGGGCTGGCCGCTGGCGACCCGTTGGTAGAAGATGCTGGAGTTGCCCCCCACGCCATTCACGATCGGATACTGCGTGTAAACGATGTAGTCACCGATCGTGTCTTGGCCGATGACCGGCGTGCTGTGGCCGTTGACATTAGAGGTTACCTGATACTCCGCTGTTTGAAGAGTGACGTCCACCGCACAGTTCCCGGTGCCGTTGTTGTGGTACCCAGCTACGCAGGTCCCGCTAGCCACGCAGGTGCCATTGCCGCCGTCGTGGTAGCCCGAAGCGCAGCCCGATAGAACGCAGATTCCGGTGCCGTCGTCGTGGTATCCGGGTTGACAGCCTGGGTTGCAGACATACGAGGTCTTTTTCACCTCCCCGGGTTCCAGAATGCCGTCGCCGTTGGTGTCCAAACCGGTTTGGATGGCCTGGCCACCGAAGGCGCAGTTGGGACCAGCGGGTTCGGGCAAGACATTCACCAAGCTGGCGATGCCACTACACACATAGCTCGTCTCCGTGACCTCGTTCGCCTCAAGTATCCCGTCGCCATTCAGGTCGAGCCCACTCTCGATGCGGACGCCGCCATCGGGACAATTCGCGCCCGCAGGTTCAGGGTCCTGCCGCACCAGTGAGTTCACGCCTGGTGCCCCGTTGGTGCCGTTAGTGCCGTTGGTTCCGTTGGTACCATTGGTACCGTTGGTGCCCGACGGCCCCTGTGGTCCGGTCGCGCCTGTTGAACCGGTCGCGCCCGTTGGACCCGGAATCCCCTGCGGTCCCTGTGCCCCGGTTGCGCCGGTCGCGCCTGTTGAACCGGTCGCGCCCGTTGCCCCCGTGGCACCCTTCGGCCCCTGCGCCCCGGTCGCGCCGGTCGCGCCCTGCGGTCCCTGTGGTCCGGTGCTGCCGTTGCACACCAGGGTCGTGGACGACACTTCCGAGTTGTCGAGAACGCCATTGCGGTTCTGATCGAGACCGAACTGGATGCTCGATCCGCCTGTCGGGCACTGGCTGCCCGGGCTCACCGGGGTCACGCGGACAGCGGCGTTCAATCCGTTCAGGTTGGTCTGCACCCAGGTGCGCGTGCTACCCTTGCAGACGTAGAAGGTCGAGGTGCTCCACACGTACCACACTTGGCCGTCCTGGCTGGTTCCGCAGGCCGGCAAACACGAAGTGGTCAGGGCAAACTCCACCGCTGCCTGGCTATCAGACGAAGGCGCAGCCGGCGTGGCCTGGCCCGAACACGCCGCCGCACCAGCCAGCAAGGCCATCGCCGCCAGCACAGCATGATTTCGACTGCGACCGCAGATCTTCGTCGTCGTGAACCTCATCAGCTTCCTCCATTCCTCAAGGTGGAATCAGGCGCCGTCTGCAGCCAGCCACTGCCATCAGAATTACCCCACATCCAACCCGCAATCTCCTGCACCGGTGGGGTAATTCTCATGGCAGTGCTCACCGCAATGCCGGGGACACTGTATGAATGTGACGTCCGTGCGGTCTATAGTAAGTTCGTCGAGGCACTCGCACGACGCTGAGCGACAGAAAGATCGAAATGGCTGCGCCTCCTTTGCATCCCCCAAACAGGCCGTCGCGCGCTCGCCCGCGCAGGGCGCAGACGATGCAAGAAGGTCTTCGCGTGGCGCAGTTCCGCGTGGGCGGCGACGAATTCGTCGTGGTCAGCGAGCCGA
>PMJE01000647.1:0-23141 GCA_003157315.1 Myxococcales bacterium
CCATGCTCCAGGTCCGATGGCTCGCCACGCAGTCCTGGCCAGGCGCGGGCGTGTCTTCCTCGTCGCGAACCCGCTGCATGATGGCGCGAACACCCCGCTGAAAACTCTCATAGCGAGACTGGATCTCAGTCAAAGACTGCAGACGCGAGCGCCGACGATGGGCCTCCTCGCGCAGGGTCTCCAGCTCTAGCTCGCCCCGCGCAACTTCTTCGCGCAAGCTGGCCGCCCTGGCTTCCGCAGTGGCGCGCCTTGCGAGCAGCTCCTCAACTCCAACCTGAAGTTGGGCAAGCCGCTCCTCAACCGCGGCGCCTTCGGTCATCAGCTGCTCCACCTGCTCGACCGTGACGCTATCGTCGGCCAACGCCGCTTGCAGACGCTGGCCGAGATCTTCGGCGCGTCCGTGAGCGGATTCGGTGTCAGCCTCCAGACGCGCAATCCGCGTGGCAACCGAGGTTGCCGCCGCGGTTGCCTGATCCAAGCCCTGGCGTGCTGTCGTCAGGGCAGACCGGGCTGCTGAGTAGGCATGCTCGGTCGCATCCAGCTCGCGGCTGCGCGCCTCAGCCTCTTCGTCGAAGCGCCCCGCCTCACCCCGCAGTTCGGCCAGCACTCGCGCGTTGTCTGCCTCCTTCTCGACAAGCCCTTCAATCTCGTGCCGCGATCGCTCCGCCCTTTGCGCCAAGGTAGCCGCCTCGTCCGTGTAGTGTTCGGACTTCTGGGCGGACAGCCTGGCCTGGTTGTCGAGCGCGAAAAGCTCCTCCTTGGCGGCAGCCAGCTCGGCCATCTCCTCGCTCAGCGCCAAACGTTCGGTTTCGATGGAGGTTTCCTCGACGCGCAAGTCGGTTGTTTGCCGGATGTGGCGTTCCGCCAGTTGCTCGCGATTGCCCAGCAGATACTTCTGCTCAGCGACGAGACCAAAGTGTCTTTGCGTCGCCGAACACAGTTCTAGGTCCTTCAGTTCTGCCTTGTAGCGCTTGTAGCGCTCGGCCTTTTGGGCCTGCAGGCGCAACGAGCGCAGGCGCGTCTCGATCTCAACGACAATGTCCGAGACGCGTAGCAGGTGCTGGCGAGAGGACTCAATGCGTCGCTCGGCCACCTTCTTCTTGGCTTTGTACTTCGTTATGCCCGCGGCCTCGTCAATAAGGGTGCGACGTTCCTCCGGTCGTGACGAGACAATGAAGCCAATTCGTCCCTGCTCTATGATGGCGTAGGCCTTGGAGCCGACGCCCGTCCCCAGGAAGAACTCCACGATGTCACGCAGGCGACAGGGCACGCCGCCCAGCAGGTATTCACTTTCGCCGCCGCGATACAGGCGCCTGGTCACGACGACTTCTGCTGGGCCAGCCGCGCCCCAGGGGATGCCCCCGGCGGTCGTATCCCCAGGCAAACCAGCGGTGTCGAAGGTCAGTGACACCTCTGCCAAACCAGCCGGCCCGCGTGTCTCAGATCCAGCGAAGATTACATCGTCCATGGCGCGGCCGCGAAGATGCTTGGCNNCCGGTGACGGGGTCTTCGAAGGTCAAGATGGTCCGGTCAACGAACGACTTGAAACCGCAAATCTCGATTCTTCTTATCCTCATCCTGGCACCGTGAAGTGACAATGCGTGACCATATAGGTCACTTCGTGACTATCATTAGGTACCATCCGCGGCCGATGATTGTAAAGGGCTTCGAACCCCACATTCCACTTTTTCCACCGGACCGGGCGAAACGCCAAAAAACTTACCACGTTGCAGCCGGTTGTTTGTTAAGTTCCGCGGCCCATGGAGGGAGGGTCCTACACCGACCTAATAGCCGCCCTGGTTGCCCTGGGCAGCTTGGTCGGCTTTTCTGGCCTAGCTCTCTATGCCATCCGGCGAGCTAAGTCCGCGAGACGACGGCAGATTGAAGAATCGGCGACCGCCCGGCCGGTGGCGCGGGCCAAGCGGCCGGCCCTTCGGCCGGAAGACGTCGAGGGAGGCGCGGCCGAGGACGAGTCCACCGCCTCAGACGAGCCCCTAGCGACCGAGCGGTCTGCTGAGCCCCTCTCGACCAGCCAGCCGGCGGCATTCTCTGCTTCGCCCGCCGCGGCTGCAGAAGCAGTTTCGCCTGTCGCCAGGCCAGTGCCTCGCCAGGACGTTCCGCCAAGAGAGCCGGCCGCCGTCTCGCCCTCGCTTACGCCGGACACCCGAGTCGCGCCGCCGCGCCAAGAGCTGCCGAGGGCTCTTCCGGTGGACAAGCCCCGCGGGCCAGAGCGCCCTGCGCCCGCGAGGAGACGGGACGTCGCCGCGCTCGTGCCTGGGCTCGAGCGCACTCGCTCAGGCTGGGTTAGTCGTCTTGGTCAGCTCTTCGCGGGCAAGAAGGAACTGGATCCGGCTCTGCTCGAGGAGATCGAGAAGGTCCTGCTGACAGCGGATATCGGCGTGCGGACCAGCCAGAAGCTCCTGGGCGAGATTCGCGAATCCTTGGACAAGGATGCGATGAAGGATCCCGCCGCGGTTTGGGGCTTCCTTCGTCGGCGGAGTGCGGAGATCCTGACCATGGACTCACCGGCGGTCGACTTCGCCGCTGCCCAGCCCTTCGTGCTGCTTGTCATAGGGGTCAACGGGAGCGGCAAGACGACAACCATTGGGAAACTTGCCTCAAAATTGCAATCCCAAGGCAAGCGTGTGTTGCTGGCGGCTGGCGACACCTTTCGTGCTGCAGCCACCGAACAACTCGAGGTCTGGGGCGCGAAAGTGGGGGCGCCGGTCGTGCGAGGAAAGGAGGGTGGAGATCCCTCGTCGGTTGTGTTTGACGGCGTCAAACGCGCACGATCCGAGGGCATCGATGTGGTCATCGCAGACACGGCAGGGCGTCTGCACACCAAGACTAATTTAATGGAGGAACTGCAGAAGGTGCGCCGAGTTACGGGCAAGGCCATGGACGGCGCTCCCCACGAAACCTGGCTGGTGATCGACGCAACCAGCGGCCAGAACGCCATCGCTCAGGCTCAGGTCTTCACCCAGGCCATGTCGGTAACGGGGATCGTGCTCACCAAACTCGACGGCACTGCCAAGGGAGGCGTGATTTTGGGGATCGCTGACCAACTCCGTATCCCGGTTCGCTACATCGGCGTGGGAGAACGGGTCGAGGACCTGCGCGAGTTTGGGGCAGAAGAGTTCGTGGAGGCCCTTTTCGGCGAGGCTCCGGTGGGCGAAGGAGATGTCTCGTAGTCCCGAACCGGCTCGTCGTCGAAACAATATGTATTTTTAGTTGATCTGCTGATTTTGCCTGTGTTACATTGCCCGCACCTCGCCCTTCATAGCCAAGCCTTTGAAATCAAAGCGATTTTTGACATGGGGTGAACGGCGGGCCCCAAGCAAGGAACCGCATGAAACGTCTTGCGTTCGGCCTCTTACTAGTTCTTGCAAACCCAGGATTGGTGGCCGCAGCAGAGGCATCTGCTGCTCCTGCCAATGAATCCGCAGAAGAGAAAGCTGCGGAGGCGGAAGCTCCTGCGCCCGAAGCGACGGAGTCCAAGAAGGATGATGAGCTGCCCGACCTCTCCGACGAGGTGAAGGAGGCGGCTACTCAGAAGGAGGAAGCGGCCTCCGAGACCACCTCCGCGCGGCTATCGTGGGAGGACATCGTGGTGGTGCCGCGCAAGGCATTTCTCAAGCGTCACCGCTTCGAGTTGGCGCCGTTCTCGGCGATCTCGATCAACGACTCGATGATCCGCCACTACTCGTTCGGCGGCGATCTCACCTTCTATCTTACTGACGTCTTCTCAGTCGCGGCGGAGGGTCAGTACTTCATCAAGGAACGCTCCGAACGTGAGTCGCTAGTCGGCTTCCAGTTCAACCGTGCGACCACGCTGAACCGGTTCAAGTACTCCACCTCCCTGGTGTTCGGGTACGTGCCCGGCTACGGCAAGTTCGGCCTGTTCAATAAGTACATTGTTCACTGGGATGTCACGGTGAATGCTGGCATCGGGGTCATCTGGACCGAGATCATCCCGGTTAGAATTGACGACCAGATCTTCAGCAACACAGACATCTGTCCCAGTCTAGCGATTTCCACTCGCATGTTCGTGACCGACTGGCTCGCGCTCAGCATCGGCCTGCGCGATTACATGTTCATCGACAAGTTCGAGAACAAGAACCGTCCGGAGGGTCAGAACGCAGCAGACGCAAAGGCGAATGGCGTGTCGGAATTCACTCAGAATGTCATGGTTTTCGTTTCGGCCGGGCTCTACCTGCCGACTTCCTTCTCGTACAAGACCCCCCGCTAACGAGTCGATGCCATGACGAAGAAAGCGCATGTTATGAAGAGAGGAATCGCGTTGCTCGTCGGATGTCTCGTTGGCATCCCTGCTGTCACGCAGGCTGCACAGGAGCGCAAGAGTCCGCTGGCCGATGCGCCAGCGATCCGCAGACGGGTCGAGCTGCGCAACAAGAGGTTCGAACTGGGCGTGGGGTTGGCTTCGACCGTCGGACAGGACTTCTACAACGCCTTGATGCTGAACCTACGGCTCGGCTTCCATATCACCGACTGGATCGGCCTCAGCGTTTCGGCCGGCGTCTACAACTTGACCCCGGACTGGCGGAGCTCGTTCAATGGCCAGCTGAACAGCGCTCTCCCAACAACCGGCGATGCTAAGACGCCTTCGCAAAACAACGCCGCGGCCGCCGAAAACCGCATCGGGCAAGTGATTATGCCCCAACTCGATATCGTGCCATTCACCGGCAAGTTTTCAGCCTTTAGCAAGCTGTTCATGAACTACGACGTCTACGTATTGGCTGGACCTAGCTTTGTGAACCTGGTCAAAAAGGGAACGATCGACTCAAGCGAGTGCTGCAAGGCAAACCCCTACATTGGATGGAAGATGGGGGCCAATCTGGGTGTCGGGATGCACGCCTTTGTCAATAACTACTTCGCCATCAACGTTGAGCTGCATAACCTGATGTACAGCAACAACGCCGCCGGCCGCGATGTGACTGGCAGTTCTGATGTCAACTCAGCCGACGCGCAGTGGACATACAACTGGATGGTGGGGCTGAACTTCATGTTCTTCCTTCCTGCCCAGGTCAAAGTCGGCCGCTGACATTCTCCGGAACGACGGGTTAGGAGGCTGTTGTGTCGCAGAAGAGGAAGGTCACGCTTTACTTCAATGCCTCGATGTTGGCCGAAACCCAGAAAGAGGCCCTCCGCCAAGATCGTTCGATCTCCTGGATAATCCAAGCCGCCTGGCGAATCGCGCGTGACACGGTCAAGCAGATGCCATCCACTGTGTCGCCCTCCGTGCGTGCCGAGAATGGGTCTCATCCGGTGCAAACCGGCATGCCGGACCAGTCCTCAATCCGTACCGTGTCCGCCCGTACTCAGGCCTAGCACCGTTTCATCAGATCCGCCTTCGAGAGCCGGCCGGCAAGCCGAGGTCGATGGCGAAGCCGGGCCGAAAACCGGCCCGGAGCGTACTACGGTACGTGAGGACCGGAAGCGCAGGCCCGGCAAGCCAGCGGCCCGGATCGTAGGCCGTCGGTGAATCGAAGAGCTGAAGCTGCACTTCGCTACTGACAAGGTGTATCGGCCACACCCTCACGCAACGGCCTGCACATAGATTCGCCGTCCGGCGATCCGAAGTTAAACAGGATTCGATTTCCTTGCTGGCCCTCGATTCGCGTGGTGTAGGAGCCGTCCTGAGCCGTGCGTGCGATCGACCCCACCGTGCCGGGGCCCATGTCGATGTTCGTCAGATACACATAGATATCGAACAACTCGGGCAGCTCCGGGCTAGGCGGGCCAGTCACCTTCCAATAGGTGTGCGTGATCCCCTCACTGTCAATCTCCTGCGTCGCCTGGCCGATAATCGGAGGAGGAATGGGCTGGTATGGTGAGCCGATGGCGGGTGCGTTGCATGAGAGTCCCGCCGTCAGCAGTAATGGAAACATCACTGCCGCAATCAAGTGCAGGATGAATCTGCTGCGGAGCAAGCGTCTCATGTGCGAAGATTTCTGTATGCAGGCGACGCGCCAATCCGTTTGTGAGAGATCCTGCCATACTTCTTCTGAATTGCGCCAACTACCATGTCAGATCGTGGCAACTGAGTTGTCAGGTGGCTATGTGATACCGACGCAGTTTCTTCTGTAGGCCAAACCGCGAAAGGCCAAGAGCCTTGGCTGCCTTGGTCTGGTTTGCGCCGCATTTCGCCATGGCTTCGCGGATCAGCGTCCGTTCGAGCCGCTCCACGCGAGGCCGCAGGCGGATTCCGTCTCGCTCATCGGCCACGGAGGCAACCGGATCAAAGCCGGCTCGAACTTGGGGTGAAAGGTCAGCTACCGACACGACCGGGCCAGAGAAGGCCGCTGCGCGGGTAATCTCATTCTCCAGTTCGCGCACGTTTCCGGGCCAGCGATAGCTGCAGAGTTTGGCCATGGCCGATGCATCAACCGACTTCACGGCTGTACCGGACGTCGCAGCCGCCTTCTGCATGAAGTGCTGCACGAGCAAGGGGATGTCGTCACTTCTGTCCCGGAGCGGAGGCAGCACCAGGCGGACGACGGAGATCCTGAAGAAGAGGTCCTGCCGGAACTTGCCCTGCGCCAGCAAGCCCTCCAGGTCCTTGTTGGTTGCCACCAGAACGCGGACGTTCACCTTCTGCGGGCGTTCCCCCCCCACACGATGAAACTCCCCGTCTTGCAGTACACGCAGAAGCTTCCCCTGCATGGCGGGCGACATCTCCGCGACCTCGTCGAGAAACAGGGTTCCGCCGTCCGCCACCGCAAACAGGCCTCGCGTTTCCCGATCCGCTCCGGTAAAGGCGCCCTTAACATGGCCAAACAGTGCAGACTCAAGCAGCGTTTCGGGAATCGCTGCGCAGTTCTCGGAGACGAAGGCTCGGTCGCGTCGGGGGCCGTTGAAATGGATGGCACGGGCGACTAGTTCCTTGCCGGTCCCGCTCTCACCCTCGATGACCACGGGCAAGGCGGTATCGGTCACCCGGTCAAGCAGGTGAAACAAGTCCAGCATGCGTGGGGTTTGCCCCACGATCTGATGATAGTCGTAGCGCAAAGCAGCCACCTGGCGACTTTCTTTCAACTCTTCGCGAACGCCTTGCAGAGCCTGCTCTTGCACGCGCAGTTCATGCTCCAGGCGCCGGTTCAGCGCTTGGACCTGGGTTTCTCGACGACGAAGCTCCGACAGCAACCGCGCATTTTCGATGGCAATGGCGGCCTGTTCGGCGAAATCCATAACCATGGCCAGCGCCTCGTCGTCGAAGACGCCTTTGCGCAGGCGATGGTCGACGTAGATGGTCCCCACCACGGCACCCTTGACCGACAAGGGCACCGCCAGCACGGAACGAAGATGCAGATCGCTCACCGAGGCCGCTTCCCGAAAACGCCGATCTCCCGCGGCATCCACGGTGACCACGGGTTGTCCGGTTTCAGCCGCCTGCTTGGCGATGGAGCGAGACAGTACGAAGTCTGGCGCGTCCAGTGTGGTCTGCTCGATGTTGCGCGCCACTTTCACCACCAATTCGCCCGAGCCATCTTTGAGCAGGAGGAACCCTCGTTCTGCGTCCGTCATTTCGATGGCGGTGTCGATGACGGCTTCGAGGACACGCGGAAGTCGCAGATCGCTGTTGAGTCGCTTGTTGATGCGCTGGAGGCGGCGCAGACGTCCCTCCGCTCGCGCCACCCGTTCGACCAGCAGTGCGGCCGCGGTTCGGGCGTCGCCGGACAGCAAACTGGCAGACGGCGCCTCAGGATCGTGGTCGAGGCTGGAGCGGTATTGGATAGGCGTGTTCATTTTGACCTCTTCGAAAATGCGCGCGGCGCGGGCCTGTTCTTCCCCAGCGTGTGCGTCGCCGACCCTGCGCAGAAGTCGCGCTGCCAGCTGCGCTGCCCGCCAGGCGACCGGCCGACGCCCTTGCGCCAGAGCTGCGTTGGCCAGGGCGGACAGACGGTGACCGAGCTCCCCGTTGCCTTCGGTTTCTTGCGCTGGTGTGGCCAAAGCGATACGAGCCTGTGCCAGTGCAGACATCTCATCGATCGGGGACCCAACTTCGGGCGAGGCAGCCTGGTTCGCCGTGGTCGAGCGGATCCGATTCCACGCGACTAGGGCTTCCGCGGCCTGTCCCGCCTCGGCCAGCGCTTCGGCTCGGGCGAGCGCGCTGGCTTGGGCCATGGGTGGATTTCCTGCGCGTGCAAAAGCTTCCTCGGCTGCGAGATAGAGTGGCAAGGCAGTGCGGGGCGCGCCCTGCCGGCGCGCGATGTCGGCGTCAAGCGATGAGGAATAGGCCAAGAATGCCTCTACCTTGGTCGCGCTCGCTTCTCCGCGCAGACGACGGGCTGTGCGGCTGGCGGCATCGAGGTCTCCGAGCTGGAGGAAGAGCAACCCTGTGTTGTAGAGCGCCAGGGCGAGATCGGTCACAATCCCCAGGCGGCCAAGATCGCGGAGCGCGCGTCGGAAAGCATCGAGCGCCTCGCCGAACTGGCCGGTGTCAGCCAGAACACATCCAAGGTTGAAGAGAGCGGCGGTCTGGCCGTGAAGGTCGTGAAGCTGGTCGCACCGGCGGGCAGCCTCCCGATAGGATTGGGCAGCGGGCATGGGCTGGCCAGTCAGCTGCAAATGCAGTCCGCGCAAAGCCGGCACCCGGGCGCCGAACGGCCTGTCAGAGGAGGTCTCGGCGGTCTTTTCCAGCACCGCGATCAGGGAATCAGCCTCGGAAAGCCGCCCGGCATAGGTCAGCGCTAGGGCAGCCGCTTCCTGTGCGAAGCGCCCAACCTCAGAAGACTCCGCTAGCGCCGGCTCGGCTGCCTGCAGAGCTTCAGAGTATAGGCCGCAGGAGACCAAAAGACGGGCCAGCCGCGCACGCAGCCGCAGAACCAGAGCCCCGCGCGGCTCTCCTCGCAGCCCCACCTCCATCAGGGCAGTCTCGAGCACCTGTCGGGCGGCGACTGGATCCCCTCGCCGTCCCAGCAGCCAGGCCCGACGTTCTGCCAACTCGATCTTGATCTCCATCGTGCCGTCCGGTGCTGGCGTGCCCAGAGCCGCGAGCGCTTCGTCGTACTGGCCCACCAGCCCCAAAGCCGTGGCCCAGGCGAGGTGCTCGGTCGGCGTGCCGGCCTCAGGGTCGGCGGCCCTGGCGCGTATCGCGAACCGTGCCACGTCCCCGAAGCGGCCAGCCCCGCCCGCGGCCAGCGCTGCAGCCCGAAAACAGGTAGCTGCTTGTTCAATCTCTCCCAGCGCCAGGTGCGCCTCGCCACGCCGAGGATCTGACTCGGACAAAGGCTGAATAGCCCGACGCACGAGCGGATGCAGTGCCTTGTCACGCTTGACTGCGCGAAAGACCGCGGCCGCATGGGATTCCGTGGGGACCGCCAGTTGCGAGGCTTCAAACCAACCTGCGGTTTGGGCCTCGCGCATCGCAACTGCAGTGTCCAGTCGCCATGTCAGAGGATCCCACTCCCCCAGATCGGCGACTAGTTTCTGCGACTGCGCAAGCACTAGGGCCGTCAGCCAAGCGCGGGTGTTGTAGCTCAGGCCGGCGAACGTCGTATCAAGCAGTCGAGCGAAGTCGGCATCATCCTCGTCGACCCGGAATGCCTCGGGCCGGCCCTCGCGGACCTGTTGTACCCAGCGACGCACAAGCAACGCGGCCGAAGCCGCAAGACCCCCGGAGGCGCGCACGATCTGATCGACCACTTGCGATGTCGGCTCGGTCCCTGCCGCGTGAGCGGCGAGCGCACAGATATCCTCGACCTGAAGCGGCCCGAGTCGAAGGTCGACAGCCTCGGCGCTGCGCAGGGCCTGCTCGGTGGGCAAGATGACCAGCAGGCGGCCACCGGGTGATCCCTCTGCCACCGCCTGGGCGAGAAGTTCCTCTTGTTCGCCTGGTCCAAGCACCAGACAGAGCGGCCGTTGCTGCGCGCGCGTTTCAAGCGCATCGACCAGTGCGGCCGTGCGAGCTTGCAGCGAGCGGGCAGGCTCGTCCCACAGGGGTATTGCCTCGCCAGGGCGGGCGGGCAGCTCAGCTTGCAGCGCCACCAAGCCACGCTCGTCCACGCTGAAGGACGGCAAGGTTTGCGAAAGCAGGGCCAGTCGCACATCGCGCAGAACCCGCCGGATCAGCGTGCGGCGGCCGGAGCCGGGTGGACCGGAAACCGTCACCACGCCGGCCGGGGCATTCCCTTCTGCGAGCCGTTCCACCAGCGCCCAGAGCGCTTGCGTCTGCTTGGCGCGGCCGACCAGCAGACCCGCCAGGGGATCGCCGGCTGGATACGGCACCGACAGGTCCAGTTCAACCGGCGTGACGTTGTTCGGAAGAATGCGGCGAATCTCCCGCAGCAGGTCGCGCGCGCTTGCCGGCCGGTTCTCGCTGGCGACGGCCAGCAAGCGGCCTAGCAGAGCATCCCAAGCTGCCGGCAGGCCGGGACAGAGAACGGACGGCGTGGGCGGTGGGCTTTCCATGAGACGACGAACGGCCTCCATTCCCACACCAAAGGGAGGCACGCCTGTCCACGCCGCGTACAGTGTTGCTCCCAAACTGAATAGGTCAGCCGCCGAGCCGCGCTCACCCACCAGAGCCTCGGGCGCGATGAAGCCCAAGGTGCCTGAGGCACCTGCCGCGACGGTGCCCAGGCCGTCGTGGTCTCCGGAGATCGGGCGCAGGCGCTCGGACAGCCCGAGATCGATGAGCACCGGGCGACCTTCACGGTCGCAGCGAACATTGCTGGGGCTGATGTCACCATGGACCAGGCCGCGGCCGTGGAGGTAGGCCACGGCGTCAGCCAAATCCTCGGCCGCAGCGGCGAAACGATGAAAACGATCCTCGCCATGGGCCGCGGCTAGATGCGCTGCCAGATCTAGCCCCGACAAGTGGTCAGTCACCAGAAAGGGTCGGCCTGCCAAGCCACCTTCGGCGATCCGTCCGGTGTCCCGAACCCTGACGATTCCGCGGTGGCCAAGCTCGCTCAGACGGCCAAACTCGTCGAGCAGGCGCGCCACGGCCCCTGGATCCAAGTCAGCAGAAAACAGCTTCACCGCGCAGTCTGTGTGGTCAGCTAGGTCCTCGGCCGCGTATACCTCGCTGCTGGCTCCGCTTCCGAGTCGTCGACCGAGCCGATAGCGATCCGCTATCAGGGGCCAAAGGCTATTGCCCGCCCCTCCCGACGTGCCAACTTCATTGGCTGCTGCCACTAGCTTTGATTATACGATTTCAAATGAGTATTGGAAGCCCGCCTATCTTGTTGTCAGATTTGACGCCACGGGCGCAGCTCCATGCGGCATTCATGGACTTGGCGATTTGACCTGGCTCTTGGCTCTCGAACGCGAGAGCGCGCTCTTCGCCATGTTCCTGATCTCTTCGTCCTCGTGAGCATCGGCCACGAAGCTCAGGTAGTCGGTGGCCTCCTGTCCCCCAAGGGATGCGAGGGCATCGATAATCTTGCGCATCTCCCGACGGTCTTTCATCGACCTGCTCTTGGTCAGTGCCGGGACTGCGCGTGGATCGCGCAGCTCGACCAGCGCACCGAGTGCGGCATCCCGAATAGTTTCCTCATCGTCGGAGAGCAACCCGATCAATGTGGGAACTTCATCGCGCAGCTTGCGGGCTGCCGCTACCCGGATGGCCTCCAGGCGCATCTCGCCGGGAGAGGCCAAGGCCGCGTGCAGGGCTCGGGGCTCGGCAGACCACAGCTTCTGGCGTGCGAGGTAGCCGGCCAGCAAGTCGCCCACCGCACGCTCTGCCAGCCGTTGCAGCACCTCCTGCTTGTTTGGCTGTGCCTCCGGATCGTAGACCATCTCGGCGTTCGCCTGTACATCTTCGCCAAAGTGCGCAGGAGCCGCGCCGGCAGGTCGAGTGGACACGTTCAGCCGCACACCAGCGCGCACAGCGGCCTTGCTTTCGGCCCGCACCACTTCCATGGATAGGGTGATGCGGATGCTCGCCACGGCTGCGCCGAATTCGGTACTTTCCTGGGCTTCGCCAGCGAAGATCCCCGCTTGCAAGAGCTGCGAGCGCGCTTTGCGCGCCAGCGCCCCTCGGTCGACGAGCGAAAACTCATCACCTGCGCTCGTCGTAGCGGTGATGTCCAGCGGCCCGAGCCACAGCTGGCTTGCCGCGCTCGGTTTCGCGCTCGGCTGCCTACAGGCGACGGCTCCCAGCACAAGCACCGCCCAGGCGGCGCCCCGAAGCCATACCTGCCGCCACGACCAGCTCATGCAAGCTGGTCTCAGCCGCCCCGCCGAACGCCTGCCGGCGCGAAACCACTTCCAGCGGGCAGGGATTCGCGCTCTGCCCTCAGATCAGCCTCACTGGGCAGCCCAGCCAAGGGGATCGGTGTCTCATCCAGCCTCCGCGAGAGAGCCAAAGACATCAGTCGCAGAATCACGTCCTTGTATGAAAGACCGCCCGCCTTCGCCGCCCGGGAGAAACCGCCCGCCAGGTCGGAAAGATCACAGTTGGGGTTCACGTCGATGACGTAGGGCGTTCCATCGGCGGCCAAACGGATGTCCATTCGGGCGTAGTCGCGCAGGCCTACACAGCGAAAGGCGTCGAGAGCGGTCTGCGCAACCTTACCACGCAGATCGGCCGACAGCGCTTCGCAGCGGATCGGCCGGGTGCCCTTGTACTCAACCGACTCCTCCACCCATTTGCCTTCGAACGACACGATCTTGGGCCGGTCCGCTGGCATGGCGGAAAAGTCGATCTCGAAAAATGGGAAGACCTGCAGCCCACCGTCAACCTGTCCCAGCAAGGAGACGTAGATCTCGCGCCCGTCGATGTATTGCTCGACCAATGCAGGCTGGCGGTAGTGGCCAAGGATGTGGAGGACGCGCGCGTGGAGCGCCTTCTCATCGCTGACTACCGACGCCCGAGTGATCCCGACCGAGGCGTCCTCACGCGCCGGCTTGACGATGAGGGGAAACGGCAGGACCCAACCAGCCAGTTCCCCTGCCTCCGACACCACCGACCCTTTCGGCACCGGAATGCCACGGGCGCAGAGGATATCCTTCACCTTTTCCTTGCGCAGCGCCAGGGACAGGGCAAACGGCCCCGATCCGGTGTAGGGGATCCTCTCCAGCTCCATGAGCAACGGCAGCAGACTCTCGAAGCGGTTGTCCCCATGGATCGACTCGCAAAGATTGAAAACCGCGGCCGGCTTGAGCACACGCAACTCGCCGAGCGCGCTCCTCACGTCGCCGGTGACGCCCAGGCCGGAGCCATCATAGCCGTTCGCATTCAGGATGCGAACGATGTGGTCCGCTATCTCCTTCACATCCTCGCGCGCTTTGTTCTCGGGATCCGATTCGGCTCCCTCGAAGTCGCGATTGTAGATGACTGCGATCCGCGGCCTGGTCCGTGCCTTCACGATGCTTCCATCATTCTAGTGAGTGGCGCTGTCCAATTGCAACCGGGAACACGCATCTCTATTAGTTGTACACCAAAGTTCTTCTCAAACAAGCCGATGAGAGATCGCGCGACCATTTCGGGTGGCGGCGCGCAGCCGATCTGTCGAGCCAACGACGTGACGCCCGCGCTTGGCAGGCCACAGGGGACAATGGCCGAGAACCCCTCGAAGTCGACGGCAAGGTTGAGGGCGAACCCGTGTGTGGCGATTCCATGTCGCACGTGCACCCCGAACGCACAGATTTTGTCGGCTCCGATCCACACCCCAGGGGTCGATGCGCGCCATTCGGCCGCAAGTCCGAGGCTGGCAAGCCACGCAACGATGCTGGTCGCCATGGCCTGCATGTGGCCGCGTACGCCCCGGCGCAGCCGGAAAACGGGGTAGCCCACAAGCTGACCCGGTCCGTGGAAGGTCACGTCGCCTCCGCGTGACGTCCGGCAAACCTCCACGCCCCGAGCACGCAGAGCCGGAATAGGAAGCAACACGTGGGCCGGGTCGGCGTGGCGGCCCAATGTGATCACGGCCGGGTGCTCAAGCAGGAGCAGGGTTTCCCGTCTGCAGCCGGCCAGAATCTCGTTCCGGATCTGCTCTTGCAGCTCGAGTGCCGGCCGATAGGGAACCCGACCCAACCACGACCATTCGGCTACAGCCTCCGCTTCGAGACGGCAGCCGGCGGCCACTGGAGTTAGCCCTCGGAGATCTCGGCGAAAAAGTCCGCGTCGACGAAATCGACGTTGACCACGGTACCGATGACGCCCACCCCGTGACGAACGCAGGTCTCGGCCAGCGCAGGACCGTCCACGACCTCCACCGGCGCGCCCGACTGCTTCCATTCCGCGACGCCGTCGTCGGCCAACCGGCCGGCAATCACCAGCACCCCTTCGTCCTGGTTGCGCGCCCGGATGCCCGCGCGCAACTCGCCCAAAGCTCGACGTCCCGCAGCTGCGGCGCCTGGCCGCAAGGCGATGAGGCAGCGCGAGGGCCGGAAGCCCCGTCCCCGCAATGCCTCAAGATAGATTGTGCCTTCCACCCGTTTGACGAAGGTAGCCGGGCCGAATCCCTCACGTTGCAGAAGGACGCGGGCCACCGCCTCGAAAGCCGCCGGACTCAGGTCCGCCAAGCGCTGCTCAAGTGCGGCCAAGGTTCGCTCGCGCAGGGCTTTCCTGGCTTCGCCCAGCACGAACTCGGCTCGCTCGAGATCACTATCCGGGGGACGGCGGGCCAAGGCGTACAGCCCGCTGCCTGCGGGTCGAACGCGGGGCCGCTGGCCGGCGCGCAGCCTCTCCTTGCCCTCGGCCGCAAGCGCGGCTCGCATGACTCGCCACGCTTCGTTGGGCTCTCCGTGGATGAGTCGCCGGCGGACCGCTGCATCTGCGATCTGCCGCACATGCAACCCACGGCCAGGGGCCTGGCCCTTTAGGATCTCAATGGCCGCGTCGATGGGCGAGGTGATCTTGCGCCCCGGCTGGGGGGGCGTTCCTGTGGTGCTATCGCCGACTGGCGCGGGTGCCGGCGTGGCTCCCTCGCTGGGACGGGGCGGCTGGCCGGAAGCGCCGGACGGCGCCACTGCAAGGGTTGCTTCTCCTGAAGCAGCGAAGGCTTCACTTCTGCCTTCCCCGATCTTCGCGTCGGCCTGTTGTTTGCTCTCGGCACTCTCCTCGTGGCGGGCCACGCCCGCATCGCTATCGTCGCCAGCAGGCTCGCCCGCGCCGGGCTCCTCCGCGTCCCTGTCGTCTCCGTCGCCCTCCAGCACCCCGCTCTCAGCCAACGCGGCCGCGCGCGCCTCGGGAGACAGCGACCCAGTCTCGGGTTCCTCGGGTGCTTCACTCACATCCCGCTCCTCCGCACCTTCACCTGGGCTTCTGCCCTCGCCCGCCGTCTCCTCCACGGCGCCGTTCGGCGCTGCAGCTTCGTTCGGCGTCTCGCCATGCCCGCGTCGCCGTCCCCGCCCTCCCCGTCGTCGTCGTCGCCCGCCGCTGCGTGGTTCGGCCGCTGTCGCGCGGCTTTCGCGTGGCTTTTCCGGTGTGGCTTCTGGCTCCGGTTCGGCAGGTGCCTCCGGATAGCGCAGTAACCCGAACACGCCCGGCTTGACCCGCACGAAGGGGCTGCCCGGGGCTTTCTTCACGGCGGCGGTAAGCTGGGTTTGCATGGTGACTTCGGGGGTGCGCCCCACGAAGGTCAGTAGCTTGCGCTCGGTGGCCTTCTCGGTGAGTTCCTTGAAGTGCAGGGGTCGGCGCTCGCGCTTTAGAATTTCGAGGGCTGCTTCCAAAAAAGTCATGACGACCCCGTCTCTACCACAAACTGCGCTTGCGTGGCGTTGGGGTGTTTCGGCTAGGCAACAAGTAGTTTTTTTGACGATGCCCCGCGCAGGCGTTACCCGTGAGGTATGAGCTCTGCGCGCAAGATCGGAGTGCTTCTCGGTGGACTTTCGGCAGAACGGGATGCTTCCGTCCGGGCCGGCGAGGCCGTCATGGCAGCCCTGCGCAAAGCGGGCCATGACGTCCACGCACTGTTTGTCGATCGTCACATCGACATGGTTTTGCGTCAGTCGGGGATAGACGTGGCCTTTCTCGCCGTGCGTGGCCGGTACGGCGCTGATGGCTGCCTGCAGGGGCTGCTGGAGATGCTGGCGATCCCCTACACCGGCTCGGGCGTGCTCGCCTGTGGCCTGTCCATGAACCGCGCCAAGAGCAAGGACATCTTGCGGCTGCACAATCTGCCGACCGCGCCCGCCTACCTGATTCGTTCCTCACAACAGGACAGCATCAGCGCGGTTCACGGCGCGTTTGGCTTTCCCGTGGTCGTGCGACCTGTGGGCGCCACGCTGCTTTTCGGGGGCACCCTGGTGCGCGACGAGCTGGAGTTGGAAAGCGCGCTTGAAGACGCGTTTTCTGTGGACGACGAGGTCCTGGTCGAGCGGCTCTTGCCGGGCAGACCAGTCTGCGTGCCGGTTCTTGACGGACAGGCTCTGGGCGCCGTGGAGGTGTCCCGAACCGGATCTTGGACCACACCGCATGCGGCCGGCACGGGCAGGCCGCCCGCATGTGTTGCCGCTCGCCTGTCGCCCGCTCGCGAGGCGTCGGTCTTGCGCCTGGCGACCCAGGCTTGCGAGGCCCTGGGCTGCGAAGGCCCGACCTGCGTGGAGATGGTGCTGAGCGAGCGGCTCAACGAAATCATCGTGGACGTAGATTCCGCGCCGCTGCTCCTGCCCGAAGCCCCCCTGCCCCGCATGGCGCACGAAGCTGGCCTCGGCTTCGACGATTTGGTGGAAGAGATCTTGGCCGGCGCGCGCCTGCGTGCCCACGGCATAAGGCGCAATCGGCGCACGCTGCGTAGCCCGTTCGAGGGTCCGGACCGCCGGGCGGATTCGGCACTGGCTGCTCATTGATCGTCCGCCCCAGGAAGCGAAGAAGGCGTGCGAGCCGACACGACAGAGCGCCGGCCCTGCGGTACCATGGTTGCGCTTGCGCCCTACCGCCCGCCGTTTCGTTCTGCTTGGGACCGTAGCCCTGGCTACCTTGGTCCTGGTGCCAGTTGGCATCGCGCTGTGGAACAAGGGATTGGTGCCGTGGTTCTGCCTGCGCTTGGAACACGCGATCGGGCGTCACGTGCGGGTGCAAAGTCTCGGAATAGGCGGGTTGCGCACCCTGGTCGCGCATGGTGTGGAGGTTTTCGGGGCGCCCCCGTTTGACTCAGAGCCGATGCTCCGTGCCGAACGCATCGTCGTGCGTCTGGGCGGCCCCGACCGCGGATTCTGGGATCCTGCCGAAGTGACGGCGGATGGTCTTGACGTCGAGTACCTGCGCACGGCAACCGCCGACAACTTCTCCGGCCGGCCCTCGGCGGCAGCCCCATCTCCCAACTCGGGCAGTCGCCGACCGGCCCACGAGGTGGCGCTTTCAGTCCGCAGGGCGCGAGTACATGGCGCGGTGGTCTTGCCGGGCGGATTGCGGGTCGCTTTTCGCACGCCCGATGCCAGCTTCCAACGCTCACCGCAAGGCAATAAATCGGCGCTGCTGCGGGATCTTGTGCTTGAGGTGGGTGCCACCGCGACCCTTCATTTGCCTGAGGTCGCGCTAGCGAGCGTGCGCGGCATGCCGGTGACTGCGACCGGTCGGCGAGCCAGCCTGGTGATTCCCGGCGGGGGCGTTCTCGCCCAAGGCGCCACGGTCGAGGCACGCATCGCCGGCCAAGGGGTGTCCCTCGACCTACGCACGGACGACTCAGACGCCGCCTCTGCCGGCCTGCACATCTCCTGCCGGATCGCGGGTGACGTGGTCGATCTGCAGCTGGAGGCACACGACCTGTCCCTGCGTGCGCTCGACGTCATCGCGGAACCGCGCGGGCTGGGATTGAATGAAGCGCGTGCTGACCTCCACGTGTTGGCGTCTCTCGACATGGAGCGCATGGGCGTGGCCTTCCAGATCGATAGCCAGCTGCGTGGGCTGCAAGTGCACCATCCCGCGGTCGACCGGGCGCCCTGGAACGACGTCGGCGGAGAGCTTCACGCGAGCGGCCAGGGGACGATCGCGACCGGCCGGGTGGAAATCGAAGCAGCAGAGATACGCGCGTTCGGCGCAAAGCTGAACCTCAAGGGCTGGGCCGAGCTGCTGGGAACGCCCCGGGGTGAGATCACCGTCAGCACGCCGCCCGGGGCACCCTTGCCTTGTGCCGCCTTGCTCGCAGCACAAGCGCAGCCCGTCCGCCAGGCGCTGGAGGGGTTAGTCCTCGGCGGCAAGCTGGGGGTCTCGGTCGCGTTTGCTTTCGATGCCGCGGCCTGGGAAACCCTGGCACTCGACGTCCGGGTGAATCCGCGCTGCACCGTCAAGAGTGAACCGCAGGTACTGGCCAGCTTGACCCCGGCCCTGTTGCAGAAGACGCCAACCGGACCCTTGGCGCCTCGCCTCCCTCTCGGCAAGTACCACCCAGATTTTGCCCCGCTGGCCGAGATGCCCAGGCACTTGCCGGCAGCCTTTCTCACCTCGGAAGATAGCCGGTTCTTCTCCCACGATGGTTTCGACATCGAGACGATTCGCCATGCTTTGGTGCAGGATCTCGAGACCGGCAGCTTCGGCCGCGGGGCGAGCACCATCACCCAGCAACTGGCCAAGAATCTGTTTCTGACGCCCCACCGAACTTTGGCTCGAAAGCTGGAGGAAACCGTGCTGACGTGGCGTTTGCACAACCTCCTCGGCAAAGAACGGATCCTTGAGCTTTACTTGAATGTGATCGACCTGGGCCCGGGAATTCGCGGTGTGCGCCAAGCCGCGCGCGCCTACTTCGGCAAGGAACTTCACCAGCTCCGGCCCATCGATTCCGCCTACTTGGCGACACTAGCGCCCAACCCGCACGTGCTGGCGCGACGTTTTCGTGATGGCCATGTGGACGACGGCTGGCTGCAGAGACTTCATGATCTGCTTGCCATGATGAGGCGCAGTGGCCGTCTCACGGCTGCGGATTTTGCCGAGGCCCGCGCAAGCAAGCCGGCGCTGCGCAGAATTGACAAGGAGTTCACCGCGCGACCTGGGTTGTAGTGCTACCCTTTTGGGCATGACCAAGTTGCGAAGTGTCGCCCTGGGCCTTCTCGCCCTGCTGGTGCCATCGTCGGCGATGGCCTCGCTGATCCAAGCCATGGATCTTGCTGGGTTGACCGCCCGGGCGGATCGCATCGTTGTTGCTCAGGTCGTATCGACTAGCAGCGATTGGGATTCCTCCGGCCGAAACATCCACACCCGCATCGAGATCCAGATCGAGGAAATCTGGAAGGGGTCGCTGGCTGTCGGCCAACGCATGGTCATCGTTCAGCCGGGTGGCAGCGTGGGCAATATTGAAATGCTCGTGCACGGCATGCCAAGCTTTGTGCCCGGCGAGAAGGCGGTACTCTTTCTCGCCGGCCAGGGTGCGCCTCGCGTAGTGGGGATGAGCCAGGGCAAACGCACTCTGCGTTGGGAAGGCACGAGCAAGAGTTGGGTGGCCGACTCGGCGGAGTTTTCGGCGGTGGTGCGCCGGGATTCCCAAGGGCGCTTGCAGCCGGCGACGCCAGAACCTGCTTTGGGGTTGGATGAGCTTCGCCAGCGTGTGCGGGCGCTGGTCAGACCGTAGGAACGCGGAACACTTCCCATGAGAAGCCGAACCAATCTGGTCGCGACTGTCGTTGTGGCGGGCTTCGCAACCTTGCCCATGCCTGCCGCGGCCTACGTCCGCACGGTGACCGAGGCGGGCGCGCCAACGGCATGGGACAACGCGAACGTGACCATGGAGTTTTCCCTGGGCTCCTCTCCGCCCGTATTGTCCGCTGGGGGATTTCTCGATGCAGCTCAGCAAGCGGGCGCAGCCTGGAGCGATGCTTCGCTCGATGGGGTCGATCGCTGCAGCAGCATGAACCTCACGGTGGAATCCGTTTCCGATGTCGCCGGCCCGGTGGGCATGGACTACCACAATCGCTTGATCTTCCGCCAAGGCGGCTGGTGCCGCGATCCCCTACCCGCGGATGGCGCTTGCTACGACCCAAGTGCCTTGGCCTTGACTACCGTCTTCCAGCTCAGGGACAGCGGCCATATTCTGGACGCCGATTTGGAAGTGAATGCCACTGACTTCACCTGGGGCGATTTCGTGGGCTCTCCCGAGCTGTTTGCCTACGACACCCAGGACTTCCAAGGCGCGATTACCCATGAGTTCGGGCATGTGATCGGACTGGACCACACCTGCTTCTCCCCAGGTGAGACCTTTGGGGACGGCACGCTCAAGCCGAGGCCGGTCGACAACAAAGGAAACCCCGTGCCTGATTGCAGCGAAGGCAGCCTGCTGCCCCCCACCATCACGGATGCCACCATGTACGTCTCGGTTGACTCGCCCCGCGCAGAAGTTGATCTGCGCAGCTTGTCGCCTGATGATGTGCAAGGCGCGTGCGACATCTATCCCGTCGGAGGAGGTGGCTGCTCCTGCACGGCGGAACCAGGCCATGGATTTAGCGCCAGCCTGCTGGTGCTGCTCGCGATGGCAGCGCTGCTCCTCCGTCGGCGCCAGCGGCGCGGGACGCAAGCCGGAACTCCACCGGCTCCGGGTGCCCCAGGGCGCGCACGATAGGGATGACCTGAGGCGCATGGTCTTTGGCCTTCGCGGCTAGGGCATATTCGCCCACTGGCACGCGGATGGAGAACTGGCCTTGCGGGTCGGATGTGACCCGGACCGGCGGGCGAGCCGGCTTCCTGGCAGCGCGCGCTTCCACCTGAGCGCCTTGCACGACCTGCCCGTCCTGATCTAGGACGCGGCCCGAAAGCAAGACCCCGGTTGGCACGACGAGATCGCCCAGATCTCGGGCATCGCCCGGCGCAAGCAGCAGTGGCTCCTGTTGCAAAGGCAGCTTGTCAGCCGCTGACACCTCAAGGCGCGAGCGTCCCGGAGCCAATCCCCTCACCTCGAAGTGTCCCTGCGCATCGGAAAGTGCCGTGCGAATGCTCCCCTGGCGCGCCACTGAGCCGGCAGGCAGCTCCGCTGCCTCGGCCGCCGTGGGCAAGGCACCGGGCAGGACGATCATCCGGTCCTGACCGCTGACCAGTCCGACCACGGACACCGGCACTGCACCCATTGGCGAGCCATCCTCGTCGAGCACACGACCCGAGACGAGTGCCGCCCGCGCAAGTCTGAGGGTCGTGGGGACCGTGCTGCCGGCGCCAAGCAGAAGCTCTGGCGCGTCCAGTAGAACGTAGCCTTCGAGTCGGGCGACAACCTGGTAGCGACCTGGGCGCACCGGCCCGACGGTGAACTTGCCCTCTTGGTCCGACTGGCAGGTCACGGGCAAGTCGTCGGACGGCATGGTCAACACATCCACCGTGGTCCCGTGAAGGTTGTGGCCCATATCGTCGCTCACCCGACCTGCAACAAAGGCGCCTGACCCCAGGAGCAGCCGCACCGGCGGCAAATGCCGTGTGTCTTCCTCGATCACCTGACCTGCCGTCGCTGACACCAGCCTGCCATGCGCGGCGCGGATGGAAAACCGGCCCAGACCCAAACCCGCGAAGCTGAAGACACCATGCGGGTCGGCCACCGTCTCTCGCGACCAGCGCAGGCTCGGCCCGCCCAGTACCACATTCGCTCCGGGTTCGGGGCTGCTCGGAGTTCTGAGCACAATTCCGCTCAGACTACGCCCCTCACCTTCAAGCGCCAGGACGAGTGATTCGGCGTCTGGCACGGTTCGGTCGATTTCCAGCGTGCCAAAGCCGGCTGCCTCGGCAAGCAGTGTCCATGCCCCTGGCCGAAGGCGAGCCAGCAGGAAGCGCCCCTCGGAATTCGAGCGCGCTTGCACCACCGAACCAGCGCGCTTGTCCTTGGGCCAAGCGATGACCAAGGCATCCGGCAGGGGCACGCCCCCGCTGTCCTGCACCACGCCGGCCAGGTCGACAGGTGGGAGCACCTTCGTTTCGTGTCCAGCATCCACTGCCGCAGCGCGTTTTGGCGAGGATCTTCGACAAGCCAGTCCGTGGCCAGCCACGAGGGTGAGTTCCGCCGCAACCAAGATGGCGGAAATCACTTGTCTGTGAGTGCTTGCGAAGGGCATCAGTCGGTGCTAATGGTACGCCCTCCCGGAGAACTCATGTCTGCGCAGTGTGCAATTTGCGGCAAACAAAGGAAAGTGGCCAACAACGTTAGCCACTCGAACATTAGAACCAAGAGCCAGCAACGGCCGAATCTGCAGAACGTGCATATCACGGTCGGCGGCTCGCGAAAACGGGTGCGCGTCTGCACTCGCTGCATTCGCTCTGGTTTCGTGGCGAAGGCCCCATAGCCTCTCGGTTCGACGCCGCATTAGACGTCAGGCTGCAACGGCCACAGCATCGATTTCGACCTGCGCTCCCTTGGGCAGGGCTGCGACCTGCACCGTGGCACGGGCGGGCGGCGCATCTCCGAAGTAGGTCGCGTAGGCTTCGTTCACGGCAGCGAAATTCCTTAGGTCGGTTAGATATATGGTCGTCTTGACCACGGCGTCCAGGGACGCGCCGCCAGCCTTGAGCACAGCGGCCAGGTTCTGCATCACTCGGTGGGTTTCTTGTCTCACGTCGCCGTCGCCCACCAGCTCGCCGGTTTGTGGGTCGAGCGGGATTTGGCCCGAGCAGTAGATGGAACGAGCGCCTTGCACGACCACGGCCTGGGAGTAGGGGCCAATCGCGCGCGGAGCAGCCGAAGTGGCGACAGCATCACGAATCATTTCCTGATGATAGCAAGGGGCGTCGCCAGGGCACGTTTTCGCGGATGTCATGTTGCCAAGCGAGCCCTGGCGGCAGTACCGTTCCCAGCGTGAAATCAGCAACGAGGCCGCGGCGCCGGAATGCCGAACCCGAGACTGCGGCATCCCTGATGTCTGCCGTGGTGGCGAGCATCGGCGGCGAGCATCGGGCCCGCGAGCAGCGCATCTTCGCCGCCTATGAGCAAGCGGTGGGAGGCCCCTTGCGCCAGCACACCAAGGCTGAGCGTCTGCACGAAGGCACGCTCTTCGTGCGCGTGTCGAGCTCCGCGCTGGCCCACCAGATCACCCTGCTCAAGCGTGAGATCCTGGAACGCATGCAGCCGCTGGTGGATCCTGGGAGCGTGACCGACCTTCGTACCCGCGTGGGTCCGCTGGATGCGTCGTCCATGCGTTGACAGGCTCAGATCTTCACCCGAGCCATGCGATAGGAATACGAGTTCAGGGTTACCCAATCGGGCAAACGCCGCCTGAGCGCCTCGATGTCGGGGCCGGCGGCAGGAGCGCCGTCGATGCCGCGCAGATCG
>PMJE01000647.1:23165-23676 GCA_003157315.1 Myxococcales bacterium
GAGCCGAAGTTGCGGGCTGGTTCCCTCCAGGTGAAGGATGATTTGCCTGGTGTCCGTTGCGGGATCGTGATGGTCGCTTGTGACCACGGCTCGTGGCGCTGGCATGGTCGGCGCAGGTGCAGGCAGCGTATGCGTGAACGGCGGCATCATGAGGTCGAGACTGGGCCAGGTTGCCAGCGCCAGCGTGGCGTCGGGAAAAATCGGCAACAAGGGCCCCATTCCGTCGGCGCCGGTGCTGGCGATGAGCAAAGCACTCTGCTCGGCATCGGCCGCTTGCACTGCCATGAGTCGCTTGGGACGGGCGGCGGAATATGGCGAGTGCAACGCGGTGACCGCGATCCCCACGATGCCCAGCCCAGCACAAAGTAGTGCAGCCCTGCCCAGACCGCCCGTGCGATAGGGCAAGGTGAACGCAACCACGCCCAGCATGCCGGTCGCCAGTCCCACCAGAGTGGCGATAACCATATCGGTGGGCACATTCGATGGCGTCATGCCCGCCATGGGAACGATG
>PMJE01000258.1 GCA_003157315.1 Myxococcales bacterium
TCCCTTCGGGAGAGGGGTCGGGGGTGAGGAAGACTTGCTCCTCCGTGGCACCGGCCATCGTGCCGCGGCCACGGGTCATCACCTACTCGAACCCCAGTCCTAAATACCGATTTCTGGACACCTCTTCAGGCCACTGGCGTGCACCACGTCCGGTATTTGGGCGAGCGGCCGCGCACGACGTCGAAGAACAGCGAGCGTAGGCGCGTGGTCACCGGGCCCATCTGGCCGGCCCCCATGGGACGGTGGTCGATGCGCGTGACTGCGGTGATCTGCGCGGCTGTCCCGGTCAGGAAGATCTCGTCTGCCAGGAAGAGCTCACCCCGTTCCACCGGACGCTCTTCGACGGCCATACCCAGCTCGTCGCGCAGCAGGGTGATGAGCGACCGGCGGGTGATGCCTTCCAAGACGCTTTGGTCGAGAGAAGGCGTGACGGCGATCCCGCGGCGAATGAGGAAGATGTTCTCGCCCGAGCCCTCGCTGACGCGCCCGTCGCGGTTGAGCAGGATGGCCTCGTCGAACCCGGCTAGTTCGGCGTCGCTCTTGGCAAAGGCGCTGTTGATGTAGCTGCCCGTGATCTTCCCGCGCGGCGGGATCACGTTGTCGTCAGGCCGGCGCCAGGACGAGACCGTGCAGTGCGCACCCTCGGCCCTGTCGATGTACAGGCCGAAGGGCAGGGCCACCGCGGCCACAACTGGCTGCAGGCCGTGCAGCCGGACGCCGATCACCTCGTCTGCATAGAACGCCAGCGCGCGGATGTAGCAGTCTTCGCGCAGTCCTTCGGCGCGTAGCAGATTCAGGATGGCCGCCGCGGTGGCTTCTTCCGAGACAGCCAGGTTCATGCGCAGCAAGCGGGCCGACTCGTGAAAGCGTCGCATGTGGTCGGCCAGACGAAACACGAGGAGCTTGCCCTCGTCCTGATTGAAGTAGCCGCGAATGCCCGCGAACACCCCGGTGCCGTAGTTGAGCGCGTGGGTCAACAGGCCCAGCTTGGCATCGGCGTAGGGTAGGACGCGGTCGTGAAAGAAAGCCATACGGGGAAGAGCCATGGTTGTCTCCTTGGGGCCACTTTGCAGTCCAATGGCAAATTGGTATCTGATATGCTTCAACTGTGCCTCCGGTAATCGCTTCATTCAATAGCCACTTCCAAGCAATTGGACTCTATTTGGACTGACCTTGGCAAAGGTACTTTCCCTGCTTGAAACCTTGGCCGATTGGTCCTCGGGGCCGGGCCCACTCTATGCGCGACTGTATGTCGCGATTGACTCGGCCATCACGCGCGGCGAGCTTCTGCCCGGGGCGCCGCTGCCGCCCGAACGGACGCTGGCCCGGGCGCTCAAGCTAAGTCGCACCACCGTAGTGCAGGCTTACCAGAACTTGCGCCAATCCGGTCGCATCGACAGCCGTCAGGGCAGCGGCACTTGGGTGCGCGGTTCAGCGCAGGACCCGCGGCCCAGTCCGCAAGAGCACGAGGTGACCTCGGCCTTCCGCCGCAACGTCGTGTTTCGCAGCATGCTCGAACATGCCCACGACACCATCGGTATGGTGGCCGCGTATCTGCCGCCCTTGCCCGCGGTGGCTGAGGCGGCGCGCCTGGTGTCCCGGCAACCACTGAGTGCGCTGGCGGCCGAGCCCGGCTACTCACCCATGGGCATGCTGGCGTTGCGCAAGGCAGTGGCGGATTCGCTGTCGCGCGCTCAGCTGCCCACTGTCGCGGAACAGGTGCTGATCACCAGCGGGGCACAGCAGGCCATCAGCCTAGTAGCGGGACTATTGGTGCCGCGGGGTGAAACGGTGGCCGTCGAAGATCCCACCTATATCGGTGCGATCGACGTCTTTTCCGCCGCGGGCGCGCGCCTNNCGCTGCTGCCCGAGCGCAGCCGGCGCGTGATCGCGAGGCTGGCAGCCGAGTTTCAGGTTCCGGTGGTCGAGGACAATGCGCTGGCCGGGTTAGGACTGGGTGCGGCCCTACCACCGCCCATCGCCGCTTTCGCCAAGAACGCGCCTATTCTGACCATCGGCTCGCCCAGCAAGCTCTTCTGGTCGGGGCTGCGGGTGGGTTGGATTCGCGGACCGGAAGCGCTCATCGCGCGGCTGGGGCGCTGGAAGGCCCTGGCGGATTTGGGCAGCCCGCTACACACCCAAGCGATTGTGCTTCATCTGCTGGCGGAAGAAGCCGCGGCCGAGAAGTTGCGCCGCCGTGAAAGCAGCACGCGCCTCGATCTGCTCACGGCGCTGCTCAAGCAGCACCTGCCCGATTGGTCATGGCGGCGGCCCGACGGCGGCCTGCTACTGTGGGCGTGCATGCCGTCAGGGGATGCGAACGAGCTGGCCCCGATTGCCCAGCGCCACGGCGTGGTCATCGTGGCCGGCTCGGCCAATTCGCCTGACCATCGCTTCGCTGATCGGGTGCGCCTGCCTTTTGTCTCCGACCCCGCCATCATGAAGGAGGCCATGGCACGCCTGGGCCATGCCTGGCAGGAATACCGGCCGCTCCCGCGGCGTGGCGCAGGATGCCTCGATGTCATTGTTTGAGATGGAAAGCTACGGGCTGGGAAAGAAGTTGAACGCGTAGACCACGTCAACATTGCCCCCGCCAACCGGCTTGGGGAATTTCCAGCTCAGCAGCCGCCTGCGCACGCACTCTTCAATCGTGGGGTTCCCCAAGGTCGAGTCACGCAGGACCACCGCCACTACGTCGCCCGCGCCGGAAATGGTGAACTGGCTGAGCACGCGGCCGGCCAGGTCAGGTTGCCTCACCAGCTCCACTTCGTAGCACGCCCGCACCTCTTTATGGTGTTCGTGGATGACTTCTTTGATGACCTTCTTGTCGAGCGAACCACGCAGCGCCCGGCCGCCGGTTGCCGGCTGTTCCGAGGTGCCGGATGTGCCACAGCCCAGCGCCGCGGCGACCGACAAGAGAAAGGCCAGGGATTTCATGCACATTTCGCAGCGCCTATCATCGACATGAAATGGGAAAGTGCAAGCGGAAGTGTTTGGCTTTGTTGTCGCGTTCATCCTGCAATCGCGCTAGACAAGCCACAAGGAGACTTCATGAAGCGCCTCATCGCCCTCGCCCTCATCCTGTTGCCCGCCGCCGCCGCGGCTCAACCCACCGGCTCACCGCAGTCTTTGCCGCTGGTCGTCGACCTGAAGAAGGCTCCCGTGGGTAGCTGGGCGGAGTACGGCATGAGCTTCGGCGAGGTCAAGATGAAGTCACGTTGGGCGCTGGTGGCTCGCAACGCCAGTTCCACTACGCTTGAGATGTCGATGCTGGGGGCAATGGCCGCCCAGATGGGGGGCAAGATTACGCTGAAGATGGTGCTTGACCCCGACCCCATCGGTGCAGCGCAGCCGGTGAAGGAAATGGTCATGCAGGTGGGTGACGGCGATCCGATGCAAGCGCCGCCGGATGTGCCCAAGCAGAAGTTCCAGANNCCGGTGGGCACGGTCGACGTCTGGGTCAGCGAAGCGGTCCCGCCGCTCGGCCTGATCAAGGTGACAACCACGCCTGAACCGAAATCCGGCAGTGCCGATGCGCCGGCCATCCCGCCCGCCAGCATGGAGCTGACCGGCACCGGCACCGGCGCCAAGCCCACCATCACCAAGCCAGCCAAACCCTACGACCCGAAGGGGATGACGGGCGGCGCTCCGCGGGCGGCCAAGAAGCACAAGTAGTGCGCCCTGGCCAATCTCGGCGCTTGCTTGCGTGCGGGCCATCCCTGTAGACTCGCGTCGTCATGCAAGCGCCGGTCGAAATCTGCTATGCGGGCGTTGTGATTGCTCGTGGCGAAGAAGTGCGCGAAGGCGAAAGAGGCGAGTTCTTCGTTGTCATGAAGGAACCACTTCCCGTGGGCACGCTGCTGGGCCTGCGCTCGGCGGACTCACAGGTTTCCGTGCGGGTATTGCGTGTGGTGGAATCTGCCGACGCGGCAAACAGTGGAATGCAGGTGCGGCCAGCCGGGTCAGACGAAGCTGGCGCGGTCATGTGGATTCCGCCGCCTTCCGCGGGCAAGCCTGGCAGCATGCCAGTCGCCGTGGCCACGCCAGTGACCGCTGCGGTCGCGACGCCGGCGGCGGAGGATCGAGCGCCGGTACAAGCCACACCGGCGGAGGCGGCCGGGGTTCCGGCCGTCGAGGAATCGGCTGCTGAGCCAGTTGCACCGGCGGAGCGGGCCGTGGACGCCGCGCCGGTCGGAGAAGCGGAAGCGCCCACTTCCGCAGGAACCATTGCGGCCGAGGCTGCTGCGCCTGCGGAGTCGAACGACAGCGCCGCCGTTCCCCAGGCGGTTCCCGTGACGGTTGGCTCCAGTCTGACCGGCGCATTGGAAGGCGTGGTCGCAGGCGAGCCCGAAGCATCCTCTGGCGTGATCGAGACATCGGGACAGGTGTCCGCGCCCGCAAATGAGGCGCCGTCTATCGAGGGAGACCTGCCGCCCGCACGGCCGGTACAAGGATCGGGTGGCCGGCGCCGCACCAAGCGGCGGCGGTAGACGTGCTCCGGCCCCCGCATCTGCGGCCTGGTGACTTGGTCCGCGTGGTGGCGCCCTCAGGGCCGATTCCGCCCGACGACTTCGCTCGGGGTGCGGCGGTGCTGTCGGCCCGCTACCAACTCCGCTACGACCCGGCTTCCTTGTTTCGCGCCACCGGGTTTACTGCCGGGCCTGACCAGGTTCGCTTGGCCGAGATGCTGGCAGCGCTGCGCGATGCGGACGCGCGCGCCATCATCATGGGCCGTGGCGGCTATGGGCTCTTGCGCATCTTGGCCGGCATCGAACCTGATCTGCTGCGCAGGGCAGCCAAACCCATGGTGGGATTCTCCGACGGAACCTTGCTGCTGGCACAGGCGGCGCGGGCGGGCCTGGCCTCGATTCACGGGCCGGTGGTCACGCAGCTCGGGCGGCTCGACCAGCAGGATCACGACGCGCTCTTCGCGGCATTGGAACAACCCGATGCGCGGCTGCTTTGCTCGGGACTCGAGGCGCTGGTGCAAGGCCGTGCGCAGGGGCCACTTCTCGGGGGCAACCTCGAGGTTTTTTCGCGCATGCTGGGAACGCCGTACTTGCCGGACCTGCGCGGCGCGATCCTGTTCTTTGAGGATGTGGGCGAGCGTCCCTATCGGCTCGATCGCCTGCTCACCCAACTGGAGCTGGCCGGCGTCTTCCGCGCAGCGGTCGGGCTTGTCGCGGGCGAGTTTCTCGATTGCGACGAGCCCGCTTCATCCAAGCTGGCCTCGCCCACGGCCAGCGAGGTGTTGCGCGAGCGCCTGTGTCGCCTCCACATTCCCGTGGTGCTACGCGCGCCCATCGGCCACGGCCGGCGCAACCGGGCCTTGCCCTATGGAACCCGGGTCGAACTGGACGCCAGCGCCGGCACGCTGTCGGCGCTGGAAGGTGCAGTTTCCTAACTAATCAAGTTGGGCTCGCTGTGCGGCGCTTCCTCGATCTTGCCGAAGACCTGCTCGTAGCGGGCAATGTTGGCCTCCAGCGCCCGCAGCATTCGCTTGGCGTGACGCGGCGACGAAACAATGCGCGAGCGGACCCGGGCGCGCGGAACACCGGGCTGGACAAACACGAAGTCCAGGACGAACTCGGCGTCGGTGTGGTTGATGAAGACCAGATTGGCGTAGGCACCCTGGGCGGTCGCCTCGTCGATGTCGATTTGAATCTGCTGGCCCTGCACAGTTGGTTTGCTTTGGTCGGACATGGGTGCAGTTGTACCGCGACACCAAGATTGGTGAAAGACGATGTAGACTGCGAGCCCGCCATGAAAAGGGTCATCGGCATCGACCTTGGGTCGCGTCGCATCGGCGTGGCTCTCTCTGACGGCCTCGGGCTGACCGCCCAGCCGCACACCACCATCGCGCGCCACGGTGGCAACCGTGACATTGCGGCCATCGCCGCCGAGGTCAAGGTCGCGGGCGCGGAGCGCATTGTTGTGGGTTTGCCCCTGAATCCAGAAGGTGAGGAAGGGCCAGCCGCGCTGCAGGCGCGCGCCTTTGCCGAGAAGTTGCACGCGGCCCTGGCCGTGCCGGTGGACCTCGTCGACGAAAGCTTCAGCACGGTGGAGGCCGAAGTGCCGCTCTTGGCCGCGGATGTGTCGCGCGCGCGGCGCAAACAGGTGGTGGACAAGCTGGCCGCAGCGGTGATCTTGCAGCGCTGGCTGGATTCGCACCGTCGGGAGATGGCGCGATGAAACGGCCGATGCGGCGGGCGCTGTTGGTCTTTCTGCTGACTGCTGCGCTGGGCGGCGTGGTGTTACTTGCGGTGGTCGGCAAGGTCTTGCGCTATCCGGACACCGTCACCGGTTCTGCGCATGGGACGGTCGAGGTGGAGATCCCCAAAGGTGCGGGCGCGCGCCAGGTATCCGAGCTGCTCGCCGCCGCAGGCCTGCTGGAGAGCCCGAGCTACTTCCGACTGTACGCGGGCCAGCGCGGGGTGGCTGCGCGTTTCAAGGCCGGCCGCTATCGCATCGAGGCGCCGGTCACGCCGCGCAAGCTAGTCGAGCTGATGATTCGCGGCGCGGCTGATGAGTTGGTGGCAGTCACCGTGCCTGAGGGCAAGAACGTGCTCGAGGTGATCGACATCTTGGACGCCGCCGGCGTCGCGCCCAAGGCTGAGCTGCTGGCCCAGGCCATGGATCCGGCTTTCGCGCGCAGCCTGGATCTGCCCAGCCCCACGCTGGAAGGCTACCTTTTCCCCGACACCTACCACCTGCGGCCGCATACGCCTGCGGCACGTGTTCTGGTGGCGCTGGTTCGGCGCCACCGCCAGGTTTTCGAGGAGCTGCGCGCGGCCAACCCGACCGGGATGGCCTTGCTGAAGAACAAGCTGGGATTCGACGACGCGCGCGTGGTGACCTTGGCCTCGATCGTGGAGAAAGAAACCGGACGGCCCGAGGAGCGGCCGCGCATCGCCCAGGTGTTCATCAATCGTCTGGTAAAGCCCAGCTACCGGCCCAAGCTGCTGCAAACCGATCCCACCATCATCTACGGCTGCACGGTCGTGCCGGCTCTGTCGGGCAAGGCGTCGCCCGCCTGCGCGCAATGGGACGGTCGCATCCGGCGCATCCAGCTCGACGACCAGGCCAACCCCTACAACACCTATACGCACGAAGGTTTGCCACCCGGCCCCATCGCCAACCCGGGTCGGGCTGCGCTGGCCGCGGTCATGCGTCCCGACGGCAGCCCATACCTGTATTTCGTATCGAAGAATGATGGCACGCACCAGTTCTCGGCCAGCCTGGCCGAGCACGAGGCTGCCGTGGTCAAATACCAGCGCGCTGGCAAGCCGCTGCGCTAGGGTTCTGGTTTCTTGAGCGCGCCCTAAATCTTCTGCCGCGATTTGCCGATACACTTGGCATGCTCACGGGTGAGAGATCCCCGGACACACCGCTTGAGGAGCTTTGGCTTGACGGCGCCATGCCTAGCGACGGCGACCGGGCCGCGGCACGCAGTCTGGCGGCACGTCTGGGCGAGTTCGAAGGTCTGCGCCCATTCCCGGCGGTGGTGCAAGAATTGGTCGCGTATATTGGCCGACCTGATTTCAAGGTGGAGAAGGTCCGCCAGATGATCGAATCTGACCCGGCGCTGGCCTCGCGGATCATGCGCGTGGCGAATTCCGTGGCATTCCGCGCCTATGAGCCTTGCATCTCGGTCGCCAATGCGATCGTGCGCATCGGCACGACCAACCTGGCTCATCTCTCCATGGCCATGGCGGCGATGACCTTTTTCAAAGACTTGGGCGGGATTGGCATGAGGATCCGCGACCACTGTGCCGGGACCGCGGCGGTGGCGCGGGAGTTGGCATTCCGCATGGGCCGCAGCGTGGTTTCGTCAAAGGTGCTGCTCGCTGGCCTGCTGCACGACATTGGCAAGCTGCTGATGATCCAAACCGGCGACCGCGACTACGTCGCATTGATCAACCAGGACCTGTCCCCCAATACCGCACACAAGCGGGAAATGCAGCGGCTGGGTTTCGATCATGCGATGTTGGGCGGCCACGTGCTGGCGCGATGGAATCTGCCTGAGCCGCTGCCGCAAATCGTAGCCTGTCACCATCAGTCTCAGTCCATCCAGGGCAAGGCTGGGGTGGTTCCCATGGCGATAGCGACCTTGCGTCTAGCCGACACGATCGACTGGTTGCTGGCACAGCCCCAGAATCCCGATCCGATCGTGCTGAAGAATATCGCGCTTTCCCCCGACGGCGTGTACGCCGGTCTGGGCCAAGACACGCTGATCGATCTTTGGGAGGATCTGCGCACCGCCCGCGCCGAG